>CAJBVC010000512.1 GCA_903958915.1 uncultured beta proteobacterium | reverse complement strand
GGAACCGACGCCCGTCAGAAATGCCAGTCCAACAATGCTGATTCCAATGAGTATTCTCGACACGCAAAGGAATGGATAGTTGATTGATAGGCTATTCGGGCCAGATCTTGGTAAGCGGCTAGCCATGGCACATTGACGCAGGCGCCCGCAATATGCGAGGGCGTCGGCTACGCTCAGACCTGAGGCTGCCAGCGATGCGGAAGCAACTCGTCGATGCGGCTGTTCAGGTGCGATGGCAGTCGCGTGAGCACGTCCTTCAGATACGCCCACGGATCGTGGCCCTGCATCTTTGCCGATTGCACCAGGCTCATGACGATGGCAGCGCGTTGACCGGCGAGCTCACTACCCGCGAATAACCATGCTTTCCTGCCCATGGCCCAGGGACGCATCAAATTCTCAATGTGGTTATTGTCAACAGGCACGTCGCCGTCCACCAAGTTGGCTATCAACGCGCTCCAGCGGTTCAGACTGTAGTCGATGGCATTTGCAACGGCGCTACCGTCGGGTACGCGCCGGCGTTCGAGTTGCAGCCAGACGTGCATTTCTTCATACAGTGGTTTGGCCCTGGCCTGTCGCATTTCCAGGCGTTGCTCGACTGATAAATTGCGGGCTTCTCGCTCGATACCGTACAGATGGGCGATACGCTGCACTGCCTGTGTGGCCACCGGGCTTTGGTTGTCCTTGATCAGTTCGTCGAATTTGCGCCTTGCATGTGCAAGACATCCAGCCTCAATGCGTCGCTCAAGCTTGAAGACGGCGTCGTAGGCTGCATAGCCATCGCACACCAGCGTGCCAGACCAATCTTTCAGGAATGCAACCGGATACTTTGCACCCCTGCCCACGCAGAAGTCGTACACCACCCCCGGCGACATATCGAAGCCGCTGCGCGCATATGCCCAGATGTAAGCGCGTTTGGTCTTGCCCGCGCCCGGGTCCAACATATTCACCGGCGTTTCATCAACATGTAAAACGTTGGCGCCGAGCACAAACTTGCGGTGCGCGTCATACAGTGGAATCAAGCCGGCGCCACCCTGTCCCGACCAGGCCGCCAGCGTCGAGCGCGGTGTGTGGATGCCAGAGCGTGCGTTGATCTGCTCTTGGCGGTAGTAGGGAATGTGATCGACGAATCGGCTCACCAGGGTGTGGGCGATCAAACCCTCAGCGGGCATGCCCTTGTCGATGATGTGGGGCGCAACCGGCTCTTGCACCAATGTCTGGCAGCACTTGCAAGCCCACTTGCCACGAACGTGGCGATGAACGAAGAACTCGGCCGGCACGATGTCGAGCTTCTCGCTCACGTCTTCGCCGATGCGTACCATAGCCTCGCCACAATCGCAGGTGGTGTTCTCGGGTTCGTGGTGGTGGTCCACGCGGCGCAGATGTTCGGGCAATGCCTGGCGCTTGGGTTGACGTGCAGGGGTTTTGTCTGCGGGTTCGCCCGACGTTGCGGTTTGACCCTGCAATGCTTCGAGCTGAGCTTCAAGGCTTGCCTGATCAGCGGCCAGGGTTTCCTCAAACAACTGGCGCTGCTCAGCATTCATGCTTTCGGTCTTGGCCGCAAAGCGCCAGGATTTCAGGCGCCTGAGCTCAAACATGATGCGTTCGATCTTGACGTCGCGGAACTTGATGGCCTGCGCTTGGGAGGTGATTAACTTGCTTTGCTCGGCGATGTGCAGCAGCAGTTCGGTGGCCACTTCGGTCAGTGCATCCGGGCTCAGACGCTGTAGGTCTTGGACTTTGAATTCGTGCACGTTGAGCATATTTGTATTGTGCAAAACAAACTCGCAGTGCGCCATTAGGGCAAGTGCTAATTGCGATTCTTTAGCTGGCAAATCCCTTCTATTACATGCGTGTAATGACCTGCATTTCACCTAATCTTTGCCAGGGCAAGCCCAGCACCAAGGCGTCAAATTGTTGCTGGGTCAGCGTCACCGGCGTGGCTGCATCAGCCACTTCACGCGGCCATGCAAAGCGGCCTTGGTTTAACCGGCGCGCAGCACACCAAACGCCGAATCCGTCGTGCACCAGCAACTTGATGCGGTTGGCCCTTGCGTTGGCAAACAGGTAACCGTGATGGGCACGCGCTGCGCCGAACACTTGAACCACTCGAGCCAGTAAGCCCTCAGATCCGACGCGCATATCAACCGGGCCGGTCGCTAGCCACAGGGCATCGATTCGGATCATCGCAGCCAATCGCGCAGCCAGGTGGCACATTCTGCCGAACACTGCAATGGCCAGTTCACGGTGACGCTGGAGCCGCCTCGGCGCAGTTCCATGCGAATCTCAGCCGATGCCGTTACCGTCACAGGCTTGGCAACTGGCTGGGACAGTTGTACCGGCAAGAAGTTTGTTACCTGCCTTACCTGCGTTGGAGTGACCTGCGGCGTTTGAGTCCTGTGCGGTTTCTCGCGCAGCCAGCGATAAATCACATTGGCATTTAGCCCGTTACGCATCGCAATAGCAGCGACCGAGGCGCCGGGTTCGCAGCAGGCGGCAAGAACTTGCGTTCGAAATTCAGCGCTGTGATTGCGCCGTGCCACTCTCTTCGTTTCCATAGTGTCCACTTCCTTGTAATGTGGACACTATGTTTACGCGCTTGGGTGCAGAAATCAATGTGCCATGGCTGGCCGCTTACGCCTAGCCTGCATATTTCACGCTTGACCACTATATGACGGTTTGGAGGTTGTTTGTGTCGGCCCGAGGGGTTTGGTTGGTAGTTGAGGCGCGGTTGGGTGGTAATTCACGGCGTCTTAGCCACTTCGAGTGCCGCCACCGCGAGTCATGCAATTTACTCAGGACTATAAGTTTGGAGCCGCCTCCGTAATAGCTCAACAAAAGCCAACTCAAACTCCTCAATCACTCGCTCATCCTCAAAAAGACTATCGCACCGAGCGAGGATTTGTGATCGCAAGCCCTCACGATACGCAGTTTCCGTAGCAACTCGCACCGCAATGTCTACATAAGCCTGCAACGTCTCGGCAATACATACTGATATTCCCATCCTTTGGTACATCGCCTGCGTGTGTCTACCTCTTTGAAACTCGCCTGCGTACGTGACCACAGGGGTTCCCACCGAAAATGCTTCCAAAGACGTGTTCATTCCATTGAAGTGAATTGTGTCAAGCATGACATCTGAGGAGGCGATTAGGGTCAGATAGTCGGAGCTGATCATGCGCGGAAGAAAGATGATTCGATCCACCACATCCGGTATGGTTTCTGACCATCGCTTTTTGAGTAGTTCAGTCCAGCGATTTACTTTTCCTGAAATCATGACAATCTTTCCCTGAGGATCGCGCCGCAAAATCGCAGCCATGAGTTCATCCATATCGGGGTGCAGCTTGAACAGGTTTTGAGGACAAAGATATATTCGATCTCCCGCATTCAAACCCAATTCCAAACGTGTCTTGGGCCTATCAGGCAGACGCGGACGATGATAGTACGAGAGGGTTCCCAGGCCCTTAAGGACATACAGTCTTTCGCTGTAGTGAATTGCTGCCTCTGGCACCTCGTACAAATCGTTTGATATGAAGTAATCGATGGTTGGGATGCCGGTTGTGTCCGGGTGTCCAAACGAAACGCATTGCAATGGCGCCAATCGTGAATAGGCAAGGAAATAGCCAAATGGCTCCATGCCAATGTCCTGATAGAACAGAATGTCGAGTTTCTGCTCCGCAATCAGTGCCCTTGCAGTCGACAAATCTTGCGGAACAACAATGCTTCGGTCGCTTTTACTCCTTATGAACTCTGAATATTCGTCTTGGATTGTTGGAGCAATGAAGATTGCTGTGACATCAAAAGTGTGTCTAGAAAGTTTGGCGAAGAATCCGCGGCTAGTGCGTCCGATGCTGTGGTTGTAAAAGAACTGTGAAATTAATCCGATTTTGATCTTTCGGTCCCTTCGGATAGGATCGATGCAATGCCCAGCAACGAAGTCCAATGATGGAACGAACCGTCTATACATCTGAGCGGTTTTGATCTGTAGTATCTTGTTGGACATGCCGTGGTAGGCGAGGTAGAAGTTAGTCCAGAGAGCCGCCCTCATTGGATCATCAAGCACTGGCTCTACTCTATTCGTTGCCAATAGCGCATCAATGCTCTGTTCCATCCGTTGGCGTTCCAATAGCATTGACTCGCGCGATGAAATAATGGGCGAAATCAAGGTGGCCATTTTGCAGTGCAGCGATAGGCTTGAACCTAGTTCCAACGCTCGAACATACGCATTCTTGGCGTCAGCCATGTCACCAATGTACTGTTGCGACAGCCCCAAGTTTTCCCAATACAACGGGTTCTCGGGCTGTGATCGACTTAGAGTCTGCCACTCAATTACAGAAGATTCGATATCACCAGACGCCTCAAGAGCTTCAGCATAGAGTTGCCGTGTTAGTGAATCGTGTGGTGCGATTGACAGCGCCTGTGCCAAGATATTGACACCCGCATTGACGATGCCAACTTTCAATGCGATTTCTGCCAGCCCTCTCAGCGCATCGACTCGACTAGGTTCGAGTTGAAGTACGCGTTCAAACGCAAGCTTTGCGTCTTTGAGCTGTTGATTTCTAAGAAAATGCTGCGCTTCGCGCAGCATCCTTGCCACTTTCGGATCGCCTTCAAACCTAATGAGTCCTGCAGTGGCGCGACGTTTCTTCTCACCCATAATGCGCAGCTACCTTTAAAGTAGGCAACAGAAATTCAATAAGCAAAAAAATGCCGCAGCCGCAACTATTATTTGATGCGTGAACACTTTGATAACCGACGCCTCATAAGTTGTTTGAAGTGGATTGGCCCGCTGACCAGCTCATTTCATGAGACCTTGATGACAAGGTCCAAAAGCAAAATGTACCGCAGGACGCGATGTTATGGGCTGCTAGGCGGTGCTTTTGGTGATCTGCTTGATAAAGCACAAATCACCCTTCTTGGCGGTATGGCATGTTATCGCTTGAGACCACGTCAGACAACAAAAACCCGCTGTGGCCATAAGCCACGCGGGTATTGAGAGTGACTGATACGTTACGAAGTCACCAACTCGTGCACCGTCAGGGATCGAAATTTAGCCAAAACCCCTCGTCAACACTACGTTTCTAAAAATACATCTTTGAAAGTACCGTCAAGAATACCGTCAAATCTAAATGTGCCCCTTCTGTTGCGCAATGGGAATACACACAATTTATTGTAGTTCAACCTGAGATGTGAAAGCCGGTCCAAATCTGCTGCGGCTCTTGCCTGAAATCCCAAGGCGCTATCGGATCAGCGTCTGCCCACAAACCGTGCTTCTCGGTGCGAGCTTCCTTATCCGTCACCCCGAACACCTTGCGGTCACTGACTGATTGTTCGTGCTCATCCACAGTTGAAGTCCGCATCCCTATTGATGCGGATAAATATTCGCCATAAAGCGTGAAAATCAACCGGTGTCGATCACATGGAATGGACACAAGCAGCTATCAAAATCAGAGCGTATGCGTTTCGCCCATAGCGACTGGTCAGGTTACTCGGTATTGAAGAGGCGTTCAGGGCGGGGCATTTGGCGGCGGGGTAAATGTCAGAATACGATTTCAAAGCATGCAGTGCGCCTGCGTGCAAGGGCGCCCTGCCGAAGTGCCTGAAAACAGATTGGGCGGGTTTTATGCCTATGGTGGGTGAGAAGACTTTACTGGAGCGATGTATGCAGCTTCTGGCGATCTTGTTTGTGTGGACCTTGAGTTGGTGTGCCTGGGGTGCAACGCCGCAGGTCGCGGGCGGCGCCAACCACAGCATGGCACTTACCCGTGATGGCAAGGTTTACGCTTGGGGTGATGACAGTTATGGTCAATTGGGTTCTGGACGCCAACTGTTTTTGACCACGCCAGCACCTGCAGCACTGGCTGATTCCGCCAACGTGGTGGGTTTGGCAGCGGGTAGCTACCACTCGTTGGCACGTCTGCGCGATGGCAGCGTATTGGCATGGGGCGGCAACACAGACGCACAGTTGGGTGACGGGTCGGTGACGACCAGGGGCTCGCCCGTCAAGGTGGTCGGGCTTTCGTCCGTCGTCGCAGTGGCCGGGGGCGAGAGACACTCCCTTGCGGTCGACAGCAGTGGCGTGGTATGGGCCTGGGGTAGCAACGAATATGGGCGTCTGGGTCAAGGGGACTCGGACTTGGAGGTCAGCAAGGTCCCGCTTAAGGTGTTGCAGCTGGACAATGTGGTGGATGTGCGCGCCGGCAAGGCGCACAGCCTGGCTCTCACACGCGACGGCCGGGTGATGTCCTGGGGAGCCAACTTCAGCGGTCAACTGGGCGACTCCACCGGGCGCACTCGAAAACTGCCCGTGACGGTGGAGTTTCCACTTCCCGACGTGGTTATCGTAGCCATCGATGCATCCCTCGACAGCAGCTTTGCCTTGGACAACGCGGGCCGCTTGTGGAGTTGGGGCGATAACGATACCTACCAATTGGGCGACACCGCGTCGTCCTTGCGCTCGTCACCGCTGTACCTGGGCGCACTGGAGCAACAGGGCAAGGTTCGCAGCTTTGCAGCTGGGCCGTCCGGTGCCGCTGCGGTGTTGGCGGATGGCAGCCTGTGGGTCTGGGGTTTCTACCGGCGTTATGAAGAGCCCACCCGCGTTACCACGCTACCTGGATTGTGCGCACAGGTGCGGCTGGGCGATAGCCACTTGGTCGTGACCTTGACCGACGGCCGGATTCTGGCCAGTGGTGACAATGCTTTAGGTCAGCTCGGTGACGGCAGCGTTTCATCGCCGGCCGATCTGGTCTTTGTGCCACCGGCAGGAGTGACCCGACCGATCACCCTGTTTGCTACGGGCTACTACCATACGCTGGTCATTGATGCTGCCGGCCGCCTGATGGGTTGGGGGGACAACTCGGTGGGGCAACTGGGCAATGGCGTGCGCATCAGTCAATCGGTCCCGGTTGGCGTGAGCGCACTGGGCACGGCCACGCATATTGCTAGCGGCAATTACCACGCGCTGGCCTTGTTGGGTGATGGCACTGTGCGCGCCTGGGGCTACAACGGTGACGGCCAGCTCGGCGACACGAGCGACGCACAAGTTCGCACCGGGCCGGTGACAGTCCTGGGGCTGACAAGCATTCGGCGTGTCGCCGCGGGGGGCGGCAGCAGCACCGCGCTGGATGCCAATGGCAGGCTGTGGACCTGGGGTTCCAATTTCAGCGGGCAACTCACCCTGCCCGAAGGCGTCTACCGCAGCAGCACTCCCGCTTTGGCTTCCGGCTTGCCCGCCTTGACCGACGTGAGTGTCGGCTCTGAACACATGCTTGGGCTTGATCTGCAGGGGCGGGTCTGGGTCTGGGGTTCCAATGGCTATGGCCAACTCGGCGACGGCTACAACCAAGCCACAGCACCGCGTGTTCTGACCTCGCTGACCAACATCACGGCGGTTTCTGCCTCGGGTGACCATTCCATGGCATTGGACAGCCAGGGGCGCGTCTGGGCGTGGGGCGACAACGGCTACCAGCAGGTCGGGCCGAGTGCGGAACTGCAGGTCAAGACACCGCTCCTGATTGCCGGGTTGCCGCCCATCAAGGCCATTGCGGCCGGCTACTTCAGCAGCTTGGCCCTGGGCCAGGACGGCAGTCTGTGGGCCTGGGGCTCGGGTGACGACGGGCAGTTGGGCGACGGTAAGCTCGAATCACGCGCCGAAGCTGCGCGCTCAGGCAGTGATACTTTTGCGGCCATAAGTGCCGGCGCTTTGCACGCGCTCGCTTTAAGAGCCGACGGCACGGTACTTTCGTTTGGAGCCAGCTATTTCGGTCAGATAGGTGATGGCGCATTGGCGCAACGCAGTGTTCCCGTGCTGGTGGTAAACCCGGGCTCCGACGGCTTCCTCAATTTGATTTCGGAAGGATTCTCAAGAATCCCACCGGCCCTCAGTGTTCCTTTCTTTACGGCAGCATCGGGTGGGGTGTCGGACAGCCTTGCCACAGTGGCAAACAAAATCAATTTCAACCCCGCCGATAGGGGCAAACCCGGCGCGGTCTTCATCACCGCCAGAGTACCCGCCGGCTCTCTTGGTACCACAGCTGCGGTGCAGGGTGCAAGCAGGGGCAAGACCAACGCCATGGCGGCGCGCTCGAATCCGGGTGCGACGGCAGGAACCGGTGGCTTTGTACTGGTGCAACTCACTCCCCTGGGTTGGCAAACGGTTGTCAATGGGCAGTTGCTCCCGTACGCTACCGGTGTCATGGGTGATCAGATGGCCGCCCAAACCATCCTCGACAAGACCGACACCTCCCTTCTCAAAGGTGCCAATTTCTGCGTCGGCTACGGCAGCAATGCGCAAGATATGGTCAGTAACGGCAACATCCGCGCCGTGGCGACCATTCCTGGTGCCAGCACCGATGGCTCCTGCGAGGTTGGTGGCAGCATCAGCATAGAACTCAAACTGGCTCCCGGCTGGAACCTGCTGGGCAACCCGGTGAACCAGCCAATCGCGGTTACCGACAAGTTTGGCGATGCCAGCAGAGTCACTTCGGTATGGAAGTGGGACAGCTCAGCGGCCAAATGGCAGTTGTACCTACCTGACCTAAGCCCCGCCGCGCTGCAAAGCTACGCGGCAGAGCAGGGCTACGACGTGCTGGCCAACATATATCCTGGCGACGGCTACTGGGTCAACGCCAAGACCCAGGCCGACCTGGGGCTGGTGAGCGGCAGCGGTGTTTATCTGCGCCATTCCAGCCTGGTCAACGGCTGGAACCTGGTGTCCACCGCCAGTCCGATCTCGGCCAGAGACTTCAACAACAGCCTGAGTACGACATCACTCTCGGCCGGTCAGGTGCCGGTCAACATAACATCGATGTGGGCCTGGGACAACGCTCGTTCAAATTGGTACTTCTATGCGCCAAGTCTAGAAGCGCAGAGCAGTACAGCATTGAGTGAATACATTGGCAGTCAGGGATACCAAGACTTCAGCAGCAGTGGCAAGACTTTGGGCAATGGGGTGGGATTTTGGGTAAATAGACCTTGACGAAGCTAGCGTGAGTTCGCGGCGTGGCTTTTGAGTCTTGACGGCTGACCAGGGTCAATTCGGATTCCCAGGGAGGAACACTAATGTACGTGAAAGACACTTTCGCATCTGGGCGAATTGTTGGGATTAAGTCTGGGGCGGCGAGCCTTGAAACTCATTTGCGAAAGATGCTCGTTCTTCTGAATCATCCAGACGCGAAAGTTTTCAAGAGAAAGAACGAAAGGCTGTTCTCTAGCGACGCACCCAAAAGCCTGTTCCCGGCCCAAGTGTCTTGTTGGTCGCAGCGAAATCGAGGTAGCCATTTGTGTTGATGTAGTCCTTAAGCGCGGTGCCTCCCGTTGCATCGAGACTCGGGTCGTAGAAATACCACTTGTTTGACGTGCTATCCCAAGCCCACAAGTTGACCACGTTGTTCGGTACCGCACCCGGCGAGGGCGGTGTGCTACTAACTTCGATGTTGAAACCTTTTGCAGTGGGGTTGTCTCCCGTGGCGACAAGGCTCCAGCCAGCGGGAAGATTCTTAAATGACGATGCCGCGATAGTCGTGCCGAAGGGTAGTTGTGTCGTGAAGGCTTGTTTGGCATTGACCCAGAAGCCTTCGCCAGCGTTGATGGTGGTCAGGGGCTCATAACCATTGGATGTCGCATAGGCTGCGCCACCATCTGACTGCTCGGGGCTGTAAAAAACCCACTTCGTTGCTGTGGAGTTCCATTTCCACACGCTCGTCACATTTGCCACATTGCCGAAGGCCGTGGCGACCGTCAGTGGCGTGTTCACGCTGTTGCCAGAAAGGTTCCAGCCGGAAGTCAGATTCAAAGAGTTGGCATTGGAGACCGCCACCGTCGCGTTCGCAGCAGCACCCGTGCCATTCGCATTGATACCCGACACCATGTAGGTTGTCGTCGTCGTTGGCCGCACAAAGCAACTAGCCCCAGTAACACCGACACAATTGCCGCCTGCCCATGTGTAGGACGTGGCTGAAGGGTTGCAACTAGCTGTCAGAGTTGACGAGTCCCCATTAATGATTAGTGCTGATGATGCAGTTAGGGTACAGATTGGCGGCGACAAACCTACCTCGTGTACAGCGCTACCTGATTTGAGAGAACCTTTTGCTATGCTGATGCAATTGCCGTATGGTGTACTGTCCGTTGCGAGAAGGGACACCCCATTGAATGTTATTGGGGAAAAAATAGCCTTCGCATAAGGCACACTGTTACAAGATGGAACATCCGCAAAATATTCTGTGAACGCTAAGAAACCATTCTGTAGCTGAACGTCTTGAGTAATTTGAATGCGACCCATCAACTCACCCGCGACACTTAGTCGCCACCACAGTGCCCCATCTTTTTCCAGACGAAAAGTATAGGGAGTACCTTCTTTCCAAGTAACGGCTTTTCGTATTGAGTAGCCGATGCCCTCCCCGTCAAATTTCTGTGCGACTGCACCAGTAGCTGCTTCTGCAGCAACAGCATTCCAAATCGAAAAGACAAACATCTTTCCAAGCTTGATACCATTGATATTCCCACCCGTTTGGATTCCAAAATAGCCGCCGTGGTCTAGCGTCGAATTGGGCCAGAATTGTTGTGCCCAAAAGTAGGACGAACTATTCGGTGGGGCCACCTCGATCTGGATTGTTACCTCCATCGAGGACGAAGTACCTGTGCCAAAGTTCTGGCTGCTTACAAGTCCCCCTGGGGTGATCGCTGAGACCAAGGTGCTCAGCAAACAAATTGATGAACAGAAGATAGATTTGGTGACTCTAGCAAAGAGCTGCCAACCATATAAATGATCGTCAAGCACCACCATTTCAATTCCATTCGCCATTGCTAGTGTAGTGTTTGATTCTTGAGGGACCTTAATAGAAGTCTGTGTCTCCAATGCTCTACTACGGTTTGCATTGGAGAGAGAAATTGAGAGTTGCCCCGACGATTGTGTTGAAGGAAGAACAGGAAAACGAGTTGACCCGG
>CAJBVC010000511.1 GCA_903958915.1 uncultured beta proteobacterium | reverse complement strand
TCACGAATCACTTCAAAAATCTTGTCCACCATGATGGGAGAAAGGCCCATGGAAGGCTCGTCCAATAGCAAAACCTTGGGTCGACTCATCAAGGCACGCCCCATGGCCAGCATCTGCTGCTCGCCACCGGACATGGTGCCGGCCAACTGGTCTTTGCGTTCGCGCAGACGGGGAAAAATGGTGAACATTTTTTCAATGTCCGCCTCAATGTCCTGTTTGTCATTGCGAATGTAGGCGCCCATCTGCAGGTTTTCAGTGATGGTCATACGGGTAAACACGCCGCGCCCCTCGGGCACCATGGCCAAACCCTGCTTCACCAAATCCCAAGGGCCTTGCCCCTTGATGCTCTTGCCAAGGTACTCAATATCTCCTGCGTTGATGGCCAGTGTGCCGGTAATCGCCTTCATGGTGGTGGTCTTGCCAGCACCATTGGAGCCGATCAGCGACACCAATTCACCTTCGTGCACCTCGAAATCCACACCTTTTACGGCCTGAATGCCACCATAGGACACCTTCAAGCCGGTCACTTTGAGCAATGTTTTTGTCATATGCGTTCCTTATCGCTCTCAGTGCCCACTGGTACCCAGATAGGCTTCAATCACTTTTTCGTTTCTTTGCACATCCGCTGGAGTACCTTCAGCAATTTGCTTGCCGTAATCTAGGACGGTCACCCGGTCACACAGGCCCATCACCAGTTTTACGTCGTGTTCAATCAGCAAAATGGTGCGGTTGTCCTTGCGAATCTGGTCAATCAACTCGCGCAGCATCACTTTCTCGGTGGCGTTCATGCCAGCGGCTGGCTCGTCCAGCGCAATGAGCTGGGGGTCCGTTGCCAACGCCCGGGCAATTTCAAGCCGACGCTGGTCTCCGTAGCTCAGGGTGCGGGCCTTGTAGTCGGCAAATTTGGCGATGCCCACGTATTCGAGCAACTCTTGGGCACGCTGGGCAATGCCCGCTTCTTCGGCCTTGAAGCTCGCCGTGCGGAACATGGCGCCTATCAAACCGGAATGGGTGCGAATGTGACGTCCCACCATTACGTTTTCCAGCGCCGTCATCTCGGCAAAGAGACGGATGTTCTGGAAAGTACGCGCAATGCCAGCCTTGGCAACCGTATGCACTGCCGTGGGCTGGTAGGGTTTGCCAGCCAGCTCGAAAGAGCCGCTGTCTGGCGTGTACAAGCCCGTCAGCACATTGAAGAAAGTGGTCTTGCCTGCGCCATTGGGGCCAATCAGCCCATAAACCTGGCCGCGCTTGATTTGTATGCCTACATCACTGAGGGCCTGCAAACCACCAAAGCGTTTGGAAACGCCGGAAACATTAAGTACTGTGTCTGTCATGTGAATTCCGTTCAGGGTTTGGTTGCCTGCAGGGATTTGCCATGCTCAGGAGACGGCCACAGACCGCGCGGACGCATCAACATGATGATGATCATGGCCAGGGCCGTAAGCAACTGGCGAAGGATGGAAGCATCCAGTCGCCCTCCGGTGAGCTCCTGCAATGGGCCTGCAACGTAACGCAGCACTTCCGGGAGAGCCGACAACAGCACCGCCCCCAAAATCACGCCCGGCAGATGCCCCACCCCACCCAGCACCACCATGGCGACAATCATGACCGACTCCATCAGGCTGAAGGATTCAGGGGATATGAATCCCTGGAAAGACGCAAACATCGCCCCGGAGACACCCCCAAAAGTTGCCCCCATGCCGAAGGCCAGCAGCTTGAGATTGCGGGTGTTGATGCCCATGGCCTTGGCGGCAATTTCGTCTTCACGAATCGCCATCCATGCGCGTCCCACACGCGAGAGTTCCAGTCGGTGGGAGATGATCACGCTAAGTACCACCAGCGACAAAAAGAGGTAGTAATACAAAGACACCGAGGCCACCTCAAAGCCTCCCACCACGATCTTCTTGCCCAGATCGATCCCGAAGAAATGCAGTGAATCGATCTGGTTGATACCCTTGGGCCCGTTGGTAATGTTGACCGGATGATCCAGGTTGTTCATGAACACGCGGATGATCTCGCCAAACCCCAAAGTCACGATGGCCAGGTAGTCACCGCGCAGACGCAAGGTTGGCGCGCCCAGCAGCACGCCAAACATGCCAGCGAGCGCGGCAGCCATGGGTACCACAATCCACAAGGGCGTGTGCATGCCGTTAGGGAACATGGCCGCCAGCATCGGGAAAGTTTCGGTCAAGTGCGGCGAGGACATCAGGCCGTACATATAGGCGCCAATGGCAAAGAACGCGACGTAGCCCAGGTCAAGCAAGCCCGCGTATCCGACCACAATGTTGAGCCCCAGCGAGAGCAGCACAAATAGCAGTGCCATATCCGCAATACGCACCCAGGCGTTTCCAAAGCCCTGCAGGACCAGGGGCAAAATCAGCAAGCCGGCGGCTGCCACCAGCATGACGATGAACTTTTGTTG
>CAJBVC010000510.1 GCA_903958915.1 uncultured beta proteobacterium | reverse complement strand
CGCCCTGGCGCCCCGTGTAGCCGGTGCCGTTGCAGGCCGAGCAGCCCAGGCCGCGCTTGGCGGTGATCGGCGCGGTACCGGCCAGCAAGCCAGTCAGCCAGGTTTGCTCCTGCGCATTGGGTGTGTGGGGCGCTGCGCACTCCACACAGTTCAAGCGCACCAGCCGCTGGGCAATCACCGCCTGCAAAGACGTCGACACCATGAAGGCCGGCACACCCATGTCGAGCAGGCGAAACGGCGTGCTCATGGCGTCACGCGTGTGCAGGGTGGAGAGCACCAGGTGACCGGTAATGGCGGCGCGCAGGCCGATTTCGGCGGTTTCGGCGTCGCGCATTTCGCCCACCAGAATCACGTCTGGGTCCTGGCGCAGGCAGGAACGCAGCACCTTGGCAAAGGTGAGCTCGATCTTGTCGTTCACCTGCACCTGCGTGAGGCCTGGCAAGCGGTATTCCACCGGGTCTTCCACAGTAATCACCTTGAGCTCGGCCGCATTCACTTCGGCCAGTGCGGCGTACAGCGTGGTGGTTTTGCCGGAGCCTGTGGGGCCCGTCACCAGCACCATGCCGGAGGTGCGGCCCAGCACTTCGCGAAAGCGCTTGAGCATGTCGGGCGGCATGCCAATGCTGTCCAGCCGCCGCATGCCCGAACCCTGCATCAGCAAACGCATCACAGCAGACTCGCCATAGGTTGCAGGCAGGGTGGACAAACGCACATCAATGGTGTGGTCGCGCAGGCGCACGCTGAAACGCCCGTCCTGCGGCAGGCGCTTTTCAGAAATGTCCAGCCCGGCCATCAGCTTGAGCCGCTGCGCCAGCGCGCCGCCAATGCGTTTGTCGGCCTGGGTCTGCGTTTGCAGCACACCATCGACCCGCACGCGGATTTGCAGGCTGTCTTCCTGCGGTTCGATATGCACGTCAGACGCACCCACCTGCACCGCATCTTCAAAGAGTGATTGCAGCAAGCGCACCACCGGCGCGCCTTCGGTGCCCACGGAGGCCGTGAGTTCACCAAAGTCGACCGCGTCGCCGATGTCTTTTTCCAGGGCACGGGCCAGGCCGCTGATTTCTTCGGTGCGCCGGTACAGGCGGTCAAAGGCTGCCGCCAACTGGCTCTCGGGCACCGCAGCAATCGAGATGTCGCGCTTGAGGATGCGGGTGAGCTCGTCGTAAGCGAATACGTCCAGCGGGTCCGACAGGGCCACCAGCAGAGTGCTGCCCTTGTCTTCCAGCGCCAGCGCCTTGAAACGACGCGCCGACGACTCGGGCAGCAGCTTGATGACATCGGCCCGAAACGGAAAGGTCTTGAGGTTGACAAACGGAATGCGCAACTGCCGCGCCAGGCCATTGGCCAGCAGTTCCTCGGTGATGACGCCGGTTTCTATCAGCAGGCGCCCCATCTTTTTGCCAGTAGAGCGCTGCAACTCGAGCGTCTGCTGGAGCTGCTCCATGGAGATCAGCTTTTGCTGCACCAGCACGTCCCCCAGGCGCAGCTTCTCGGGGCGGCCCGACGGCGGACGCGGTGCTTCTGGAGATGCGGGCGTGCCAGGCGCTACCGTTGCGTTCATGCGCTAATCCTTGTGGGGGTGTAGAAAAAAATCATAGCACGCCACGCAGCAGGGATGGGCGCTGTTCACAGATTAGGGGCCAGCAGACGCTGCAGGTCTGACGCCTGCAGCCCGCGCCGAGCCGCCAAGTCCTGCAACTGATCGGGACCGATTCTGCCCACATTGAAGTAACAGGCATCCGGGTGCGCCAGATAGAAGCCGCAGACGCTGGCCGCAGGCGTCATGGCCATGCTGTCGGTCAGGCCCATGCCAATCTCCTCGCACTGCAGCAGCGTAAACAGATCTTTCTTGGCACTGTGGTCCGGACACGCCGGGTAGCCAGGGGCCGGGCGAATGCCCTGGTACTGCTCGGCAATCAGGTCGGCGCCCGACAGGGCTTCGGCGGGGGCGTAGCCCCACAGGTCGGTACGCACTTTTTTGTGCAACAACTCGGCAAAGGCTTCGGCCAGACGGTCGGCCAGGGCTTTGAGCATGATGGCGGAGTAGTCATCGTGGGCGGCTTCAAAGGCGGCGGCCCGGTGCTCTGTGCCGATGCCTGTGGTCACTGCAAAAAGGCCCACATAGTCTTGAGTTCTTAAGTCATTTTGCCCTGCAACGCCCGTAGGAAGAGCGTGAGCAGCTCCTGAAACGATAGCGTTTTCGGGTGCCACAAAGTCGGCCAGGCAGCGGCTGGGCATGAGCTTGCCGTCGATTTCCTGCTTCTCGGTCTGCTGGCGCAGGCCGTACCAGGTCATGGCGCGCTGGGTGCGCGTGTCGTCCGTGTAAAGGGCGATGTCGTCACCGGCGTTCACGGCGTTGGCAGGGTACAGCCCCAGCACAGCGTTGGCGGTGAGCCATCGGCCATCGACAACTTTTTTCAGCATGGCCTGCGCATCGGCAAAGACGCGCTGGGCCTCGGCACCCACCACCGCATCTTCCAGAATGGCGGGGTACGGCCCGGCCAGGTCCCAGGTCTGGAAGAACGGGCTCCAGTCGATGAAGGGCACCAGTTCACCCAGGTCAAAGTTCTTGAACACGCGCCGGCCAATGAACTTGGGCGCGCTGGGCACGTAGCTGGACCAGTCGACACGCGTCCGGTTGGCGCGCGCCTTCTCCAAAGGCCACAAGGGGGTCTGCTTCTTGTTGGCGTGTTGCTGACGCACCTTGTCGTAGTCGAGGTTGAGCTCGCCCACAAACGCCGCAACCCCCTCGCCCAGCAAACCCTGCGCCACGCCCACACTGCGCGAGGCATCGGGCACATAGACCACAGGGCCCTCGTAGTGCGGCGCAATCTTGACGGCGGTATGCACGCGGCTGGTGGTGGCGCCGCCGATGAGCAGCGGCATCTTGCGGCTGCGAAAGTAATCGTCTTTCTGCATTTCGCTGGCCACATGACTCATTTCTTCCAGGCTCG
>CAJBVC010000509.1 GCA_903958915.1 uncultured beta proteobacterium | reverse complement strand
CACTTCCACCTCTTTGCCTTCTTCGGGGAAGTAGCGCTTGGCCGGGTCCTGCGCTGCGCCGCACATCGGGCAATGGCGCTGCGCCTTGCCCAGCAGACCATGGGTGGAACACTGCCCACAGTCCCATAACATTTCGAAAAATTGCTCTGCCATGGTGACTATTGTCTGGCCTGCAGAGCCGCCGCGGCAAGTTATTCCGTCTCCAAATCACCCGTGTTGTTGTTGCTTCGCCTTGTCGTACCTGCGGCTTCGCGCCTAGACACAAATGATGCGGAAACGGAATTAGAGTCGCGAAATTTTGGTGCGGTACTGCATGGCCTCGGCCAGATGGTTGACTTCCACCCGCTCGGCGCCTGCCAGATCGGCGATGGTGCGGGCCACTTTCAGTGCGCGGTGGGTGCTGCGGGCCGACCAGCCGAGCCGGGTGGCGGCGACATTCAGGAATTTGAGCGCGCTATCGTCCAGAGCAACAAAGCGGTCGATCTCTGCCCCCTGCAATGCGAGGTTGGGTTTGCCCTGGCGTTCCACCGCACGTTGGCGCGCGGCAGTGCAGCGCGTGCGGATACTGGCCGTGGATTCGCCTGGCTGCGTCTGCAACAGTTCGTGGCTCGGCAGCGCCGCTACTTCCACATGCAGATCGATGCGGTCCATCAGGGGGCCGCTCAACTTGGACTGGTAGCGGTTGACCTGATCTTGCGTGCAGCGGCAAGTGCGAAGGGCTGAGCCCAGGTAGCCGCAGGGACAGGGGTTCATGGCGCCGATCAACTGAAAGCGAGCCGGAAACTCGGAACGCCGTGCGGCACGGGAGATGGTGATGGTGCCGGTTTCCAGCGGTTCGCGCAGCGCTTCCAGTGCCGCTCTGGGGAACTCAGGCAGTTCGTCCAGAAACAGGACGCCATGGTGCGCCAGCGAGATTTCGCCGGGTCGTGGGGGTGATCCGCCGCCCACCAGCGCCACCGCGCTGGCCGAATGGTGCGGGCTGCAGGTGGGCCGCTGGCCCCAGCGGTCGATAGAGAAGCGCCCGCTGAGTGAGCCGATGGCCGCGCTTTGCAAGGCCTCTTCGCCGCTCATCTCGGGCAGCAAGCCGGCAAAGCGTTGGGCCAGCATGGATTTGCCGGAACCTGGTGGCCCCACCAGCAGGATGCTGTGGCCACCCGCGGCGGCTATTTCCAGGGCGCGCTTGGCCGCCGCCTGGCCTTTGACATCGGAAAGGTCGGCAATCTGCGCCGGGTTGACCGTTGGTCGATGGGAAACTCGCGCCCATCCGTCATCGCCAGGCTCAGAAGCTGCCAGGGCAAGCGCGTCTTGCGCTGTGCCGAGCGGAACAAACTGGCGCACCACATCCAGCAGATGCCGAGCGCGATAGACCTGCGCACCGGGCACCAGCGCGGCTTCTTCGGCACTTGCAGGCGGCAGCACCAATTTGGTGACGACCTTGGCAGTTTGCAGCGCCAGGGCAGTTGCCAGGGCGCCACGCACCGGGCGCAACTCGCCCGACAACGACAGCTCTCCCGCAAACTCATAGTCGGCCAGTCGTGCGCCATCAATCTGCCCGCTCGCTGCCAGAATGCCCAGCGCAATCGGCAAATCCAGCCGGCCCGAGTCTTTGGGTAGATCGGCCGGTGCCAGATTGACCGTGATTTTTTTGTTGGTGGGGAATTCGAGATTGGAGTTCTGGATGGCACAGCGCACCCGCTCGCGCGCCGCCTTGACCTCGACCTCGGCCAGCCCCACCAGTGTAAAACTCGGCAGCCCGTTGGCCAGATGCACCTCCACGGTGACCTGGGTTGCGTCCAGCCCCAGCAGAGCACGGCTCTGCACCAAAGACAAGCCCATTTCAATGCCCTCCCTGCAAGGTGCGCAAACGTTGAGTGTTTGGCGCGAACACGCACCATAATGGTGCTAACTGTATTTCTATACAGATATGGTAACGCAGTAGCTGGCTTGTTGGTGCACAACGCAGCGCAACTTTCACAAAAAGTCTTTGGCACGGACCGTGCTTTATGCCCTTTGTCTCTGATCAGGAGAAGCAGCAGGCCGGTCATGCCGGTGTCTGTAACCCATTTTTTAGCTGAGGTGAACACATGAAACTCGTAACGGCAATCATCAAACCGTTCAAGCTCGATGAGGTGCGAGAAGCCTTGTCGGGTATTGGCGTGCAAGGCATCACAGTGACCGAAGTCAAGGGCTTTGGTCGTCAAAAGGGCCACACCGAGCTGTACCGCGGCGCGGAATACGTGGTCGACTTTCTCCCCAAGGTCAAGATTGAAGCGGCCATTGACGACGCGCTGGTCGAGCGTGTGATCGAGGCGATCGAAGGAGCAGCGCGCACAGGGAAGATCGGCGATGGAAAGATCTTTGTCTACGACGTGGAACAGGTTGTTCGCATTCGCACGGGCGAAACAGGAAAGGAAGCATTGTGAAAAAACTACTCATCTCGCTCGCACTCGGTTGGGGCCTTCTTGGCGCCGGTTCCGTGGCGCTTGCTCAAACGCCCGCACCCGCACCGGTCACGGCGGCCACTGCTGAAGTAAAACCTGCTGAGGCTGCAGCACCTGCTGCACCCGCAGCGGCCACCGCGGCGCCTGGCGCTGAAGCTGCTGCACCCGCTGCAGCGCCAGCACCGGTTCCCAACAAGGGCGACACCGCCTGGATGATGGTCTCCACCCTGCTGGTTATCCTGATGACGGTGCCTGGCTTGGCACTGTTCTACGGCGGCCTCGTTCGCAGCAAGAACATGCTCTCGGTGCTCATGCAAGTGATGGTCACGTTCTCCATGATCGTGGTGCTGTGGTTCCTGTATGGCTACAGTCTCGCGTTCACCGAGGGCAACCAGTTCGTTGGTGGCATGGACCGTCTGCTGATGGCCGGCATCTGGGACAACGCCGCGGGTACGTTTGCCAATGCTGCAACGTTCAGCAAGGGCGTTGTGATTCCCGAGATCGTGTTCGCTGCATTCCAGGCCACCTTTGCCGGTATTACCTGCACGCTGATCGTCGGAGCTTTTGCCGAGCGCATGAAGTTCTCGGCTGTGCTGGCTTTCATGGCCCTGTGGTTCACCTTTTCCTATGCTCCGATTGCCCACATGGTGTGGTTCTGGATGGGACCCGACGCCTACACCAGCAAGGAAGTGGTTGATGCAATGACCTCCAAGGCCGGCATGATGTGGCAGTGGGGTGCACTGGACTTTGCAGGCGGAACCGTGGTGCACATCAATGCAGCGGTCGCGGGTCTGGTAGGCGCCTTCATGGTGGGCAAGCGTATCGGCTACGGCAAGGAGTCTTTGGCTCCTCACAGCCTGACGCTGACCATGGTGGGTGCTTCCCTGCTGTGGGTGGGCTGGTTTGGTTTCAATGCCGGCTCAGCGCTGGAAGCCAACGGCTTCGCCGCACTGGCATTCATCAACACTTTTGGTGCAACCGCTGCGGCAGTGTTGTCCTGGAGCGTGGGTGAAGCATTGCACAAAGGCAAAGCATCGATGCTGGGTGCTGCCTCGGGTGCAGTAGCGGGTCTGGTGGCTATTACCCCGGCAGCGGGCAATGTGGGCATCGGTGGAGCACTGGCAATTGGCCTGATCGCCGGTTTTGCGTGCCTGTGGGGTGTGACCGGTTTGAAGAAGATGCTGGGTGCGGACGACTCGCTGGACGTGTTTGGCGTGCACGGCGTCGGCGGTATCCTGGGGGCGCTGCTCACCGGCGTGTTCAATTCGCCATCATTGGGCGGTCCTGGCTATGTGGCTGACTGGGCCACTGCCACCATGGTGACCGCAGCCGACTATTCCATCGCGGCCCAGGTCCTGGTGCAGGCCAAGGCGGTCGGTGTAACCATCGTGTGGTCCGGCGTGGTGTCGTTCCTGGCGTACTTCATTGTCGACAAGACCATCGGTCTGCGTGTCAGTGAAGAAGATGAGCGCGAAGGTCTGGACATCACCTCACACGGTGAGACGGCTTACGGTCGCTAAACCGCGCAGCGGAATTCAAGAAACAGAGTCAAGGTTAACGAGGTTGCGGCCCGCAAGAAACTACGGTTTCTTCGGGCCGTTTTTTTTGCGCCGTGTGGGTCGTCCGGCAGTGGCTCGCGGGAACTGGTCAGGGTCTCAGACGCAGCCGGTCGGCTTGGGCAGGCCACCATACTTGGTGATCGGCTTCATCGGACCGGTCATCCAGAGCTTGAACACCGCATTCTGGTCTTCGTTCAGGTACTTGGCGAACTTGCGGATGGGCGGCACGCTGCTGAACTCTTCGTAGTACTCCCGTGCCTTCAGGATCTGGCTCCATTTGGTATCGTCCAGCTCATAGCCGTCCGCATCGGCCATGGCCCGACCAATGTCCTCTGTCCAAGCGTTCATATCGGTCAGATAACCGTCGCCGTCGCGCTCTGGTAGATGCATGGGAAGCCTTTCTATGGTGGGGGGAGTTAATGTGTACCGGGCACCTGGTCGCAACCGGCGTGTGCCGCTACCAGGCGGTCGAGAAACTGGCGCAGAAAACCTTCGGTCTGCGCACTGTGAAAACGGTCCGTGACCACGCCTCGGCTGTAGGCGATGACGGTGGGGAAACCCTTGGCCTGATGCCGGCCAGCGATGCGCATGTTTTCGTCGGCATCCACCTTCGCCAGCACAAATTT
>CAJBVC010000508.1 GCA_903958915.1 uncultured beta proteobacterium | reverse complement strand
CACTGCCGCCCAGGCTCCCGGGGTCGGCGGGCGGGGTGCTGTCTTGGGCCTGGTGCATTTGCTGGTGCAGCTCCAGCAGGGCGTCGAGCACGGCATGGGTGAGCACGTTGCCGCTGGCCGGGCGCTTGTCGCCCAGGATGCCGTTGAACAACAAGTAGGCGGCGAACTGCGGTGTTTTTACAAGCGAAATAGACTCACAGCCCTCGTCTGTATTGCGCAAGCAGCTATCAAAAGTGTAGTGGGTGCCGAGGTAAGGCGTGCCGGCTTTGGCGGCTGCCGGGTCCAGTGCAGTGCCGGTTTCCTGCTGCCAGACAAACGCGGCCAGGGTGGCGAAGCGCACGTCGGGGTGGATACGGCCACGCGCGTCGAACACCGGCGCGCCCAGGCGCATGAAGCGAAAACCGCCGCCACCGTTCCAACCCACGGCTTTGCTGATGCCGCCTTGCTCGCCGGCTATGACTTTTTGCAGGCGCGGCAGGCAGTGGGTGGCGGCGTGTTCGCCCATCTCGATGCCAATCCAGCGGCGGCCCATTTTGTGGGCGACTGCAGCGGTGGTGCCGGAGCCGAGGAAGCTGTCGAGGACGAGGTCACCGGGGTTGGTGGCGATGTCTAAAACGCGTTGTATGAGCCGTTCGGGTTTTGGCGTTGTGAATACATCCGTTGGGTTGAACGCCACGACTTCTTTTTTCGCTTCTTGGGTGTGGCCTACATCTTCATTGAGCCAAACCGTTTGCGGAACTACACCGGCTTGTACCTCACTCAAAAACCGTTTTAGCCGTGGTTGCCCATCACCTTTGTTGCCCCACCAAATGCGGTTTTCAGCTTGAAGGGTCGCAAAAGTTTGCTCAGATACCGCCCAATATCGTCCGGGGGGCGGCCCTGCAACTACACGCCCTGCCGGGGTGACGATTGGGTATGAACCTAACGAATAGAAATTCCGC
This sequence comes from uncultured beta proteobacterium, assembly GCA_903958915.1. Taxonomy (GTDB): domain Bacteria; phylum Pseudomonadota; class Gammaproteobacteria; order Burkholderiales; family Burkholderiaceae_C; genus Allorhodoferax. The sequence continues at coordinate 2,932 of CAJBVC010000508.1, read as the reverse complement.
GCAGATAAGTCACTTGAAGTCCATTGGCCTCGGGGATCGTTGTCGATATTTTTATAAATTGAGTCCGATTTCTCTGTTCTTGCTAGTAAGTTCCGTGACCAGTAAGCTTTGGTTTTTGCGAATACAACTAGGTGGTCATGGGAATCAGAGAGATGTATGGCGGAGCTGTTTGGTGAAAAGCGCTTCTGCCAAACCACATTTGCCACAAAATTCCCCCGCCCAAACACCTCATCCATCAGCACCTTGAGGTAATGCCCCTCGTTGTCGTCAATCGTCACCCAAATACTGCCGTCCTCCCGAAGCAGTTCGCGCAAGAGTTGCAGGCGCGGCAGCATCATGCTGAGCCACTGGGCGTGCTCCAGGTTGTCGTCGTAATGCTCGAACGCGCTTTTGGTGTTGTATGGCGGGTCAATAAAGATGCACTTCACCTGCCCCCGGTAAAACGGCAGCAGCGCCTTGAGCGCTTCGAGGTTGTCCCCCTGAATCAGCAGGTTGTCGTTGCTGGAGGCGGCCGCCTCGCCATGCACCGATACCTGCTCCAGCAGCCGGTAAGGTACTTGGGCTGCGCTGGTGAAGGCTGATGCGCGGTTAAGCCAGTCAAGGGTGGGCATGCGCTACAGCACCACTTTCACCATCGGGTGCGTCGACAGGGTGCGGTACAACTCGTCGAGTTGCTCGCGGCTGGTGGCGGTGATGGTGATGGTCACGCCCAGGTATTTGCCGCCTTTGCTTTCACGCAACTCGACGGTGGAGGCGTCGAACGCAGGGTCAAACTGCTGGGCAATGTGGGTGATGGCGGCAACCAACCCATCCACCCGCATCCCCATCACCTTGATCGGGAACTGGCTCGGATAGGTAATCAGCGACTCAGAGGGCGGTACGTCTGCGCCGGGGGGTGTTGGAGGATTTGACACGGTGGATGCAAAGGTGCTCAGGAAGATGGCTGCACTTTGGCGCGTTGGTACGCCGCGTACAGGGCGCGGGCGATCGGACCGGGCGCGCCACCACCAACCGGTTTTCCGTCCAGCGTGGTGATGGCCAGTACCTCTTTGGTGGCGGAGCTCAGCAGCAACTCGTCGGCTTGCAGCACCTCGTCTTGGGTGATGCGGCGCAGTTGGAACGGTATACCTTGCGCTTGGCACAGTTCTTCCAGGAGTCCGTAGCGGATGCCCTCGAGCACCAGATGGTCGCGCGGTGGCCCCAGCACGACGCCATCCTTGACCACCCATACGTTGCTGGCCGCAGCTTCGCTCAGATAGCCCTCGCGGAACATGACGGTTTCTACGGCGCCGGCATCAAAGCTGATTTGCCGTGCAAAGACGGCGCCGAGCAGGCTTACCGTCTTGATGTTGGCTTTCTGCCAGCGAAAGTCGTCGGCGCTGACACAGGCCACCCCTTTAGCAAACTGCTCAGGGGTGGGCAGCACAAAGCGGTTGCTCATGGCGAACACCGTAGGGGCGATGTCCGGCGGCATGACGTGGTCGCGCATCGCCACACCCCGAGTGATCTGGATGTACACGAGTTGGTCGGTATTTTCGACCGCAGCGCCCGTAGACTGTGCGTAGTCCGCTATCAATTTAAGAGTAATGTCACGCCATTGGGCGTGCGAGATCGTATTGGGGATGCGGGTCAGTGCCAGACTGCGGTCGAGCCGCGCCATGTGCTGCGCAAAGCGAAAGGGGCGCCCGCCATAGACCGGAACCACCTCGTAAATGCCGTCGCCAAAGATGAAACCCCGGTCCATGACGCTGATCTTTGCGTCCGGCAGCAGGGTGAACTCACCGTTGAGGTAGCAGGGAAGCGGGGGCAGTACAGGTGCAGACATGGGGCAATTATCGCAGTGCGACACCTCCAAGGTCCTGGCTGGGCGCACCGCAAACGGGCGTGTTTGCATGTTCATGTGCCCAAATCAAGGCTATGCCCGGGTTTCTACGTATAATCGAAGGCTTTGTAAGTGTTGCCCGAAAGCGATCCCGCTGTAACCTGGCTGTAATTTGAGGTGTCAATAATGCAGCCCGAGCTTGCTTCCCGTGATGGCTTCGATGCAGATGGGCTTGAAGAACAGGATTTCAAGCGGCTGACCCGGCAGGAGGCGCAGGCATTGCGTGCAGCCGATCCGGCATTGTCGCCGTGGTGGGTTGTAGGTTTGCAGTGTGTGGCGGGGTTGGTGGTGTCCCTGGTGGCCTGGGGTGTCTCAGGCAAAACGTCGGTCGCATGGTCGGCGGCGTATGGTGCGTTGGCGGTCATTATTCCAGCGGCCTTGTTTGCCAGGGGTTTGATGAGCCAGTTTTCGTCGATCAACGCGGCAACGGCAAGTTTCGGCTTCTTTGTATGGGAGGCCGTCAAGATGGCGGTGAGTGTCGCAATGATTGTTGCGGCGCCGCGTCTGATAGAGAATTTGAGCTGGCTGGCCTTGATGGCGGGCCTGTTTGTGACACTGAAGATGTATTGGTTGGCGCTCCTGAAGCGTCCTCGGCCTCGGCAGAATTGAGAGTTTGAAAGATTTGACTATGTCCGCAGAAGCGCATGCACCCACCGCCAGTGAATATATTGTTCACCACCTGACGCACTGGCAAAACAAGAAGATGGACGGCATCGTCGACTTTTCGGTGTTCAATATCGACTCGCTTTTCTTCTCGATCCTGTTGGGTGTGGTGGGCTGCTTCTTCTTATGGAAGGCTGCAAGCAAAGCCACTTCCGGTGTGCCAGGGCGCTTTCAGGCGGCGGTGGAGATTCTGATCGAAATGGTGGATCGCGAAGCCAAGGGCATTGTGCACAACGCCAATAGCCGCAAACTCGTAGCCCCCTTGGCGCTCACGGTGTTTGTCTGGATTTTCCTGCTCAACGCCATGGATCTGTTACCGCTGGACTTGCTGCCAACGATCTGGAACATGATTTATGGCACACCCGGCCATGACGCGTATCTGCGCGT
>CAJBVC010000507.1 GCA_903958915.1 uncultured beta proteobacterium | reverse complement strand
GGGCTTTGGTGGCCATACCCAGGCGCTCATTCCGCTGGTGCTGCCGGGGGGCCGCATGTTTGGCATGGACATTGATCCGATTGAACTGCCGCGTACCACGGCGCGACTGCGGGCGTTGGGGTTTGCAGACGATGTGCTCACGGTGCATCGCAGCAACTTCAGCGAACTGGCCGCTCTGGTGCCGCTGACCAACGGTGGGTTTGACTTTATTCTGGCCGATCTGGGTGTGTCATCCATGCAAATTGACAACCCGGCGCGGGGGTTCAGCTTTCGCTCTGATGGCCCGCTGGATTTACGTCTCGACCCTGGCGCTGGCCAGTCGGCCAGCGAACTATTGCAGTCCGTGACTCGCTCGCGCCTGCGTGACCTGCTGACCGACAACTCGGACGAACCTTTCGCTATTCCATTGGCCGCGGCGATGCAGGGGCAGTACCTGGAGACGACTCTGCAACTCGCCGACCTGGTGCGCGCCACGATGGAGGGCGCATTGAAGCGCAGCCTGCCACAGGAGGAACGTGTCGCCGAGATCAAGAAGACCCTGCAACGCACGTTTCAGGCCCTGCGTATTGAAGTGAATGACGAGTTTGGCGCATTGGATAAGCTGCTGGCCCAGCTCCCTTCTTGCCTCAAGGCCGGGGGGAGGGTGGCAATTTTGAGTTTTCACTCCGGTGAAGACCGCCGGGTAAAAAAAGCCTTTCAGAGCGGGGAGCGCGACGGCACCTATTGTGCGGTGGCGCCTGACCCGATACGCGCCTCGCATGAAGAGCGGCACTCCAACCCGCGTTCCACTTCCGCCAAGCTGCGCTGGGCGGTACGGTCATGAATTTTGATGCTGCATTGATGGCACAACAACACGGAGACACCTGATGGTCGCGATCTATAACCAACCGCACGTTCCGACGCTGGACAAAAAGCTGGTTTTCTTGGTCGTGGACGACTTTGAAGCCATGCGCAGGGTCACGGCCAACCAGTTACGCCAGCTTGGTGCTGAAAAAATCGTGACCGCGCGTGATGGCAAGGAAGCATTGCGATTCCTGCGCAACCAGTCGATTGACTTCGTGCTGTCTGACTGGAACATGCCCATTATGTCGGGCCTGGAACTGCTCAAGGTCATGCGCAGTGACCCCAAACTCTTCACTATTCCTTTCATCATGGTGACAGCCGAAGCGGAACGCCCGCACATTGAAGAGGCGATAGCGTGCGGAGTCACGTCGATGCTGCTTAAACCCTATTCGCCAGCACAGTTAATGATGCGGGTCGAGCGTGGCCTCACCTGGAAGCCACGAGCCCTGGTGGCCACCGAATCAGAGACGGTGACCACCGCGCCTGTGCATTCGAAACCATCGGCGAAGTCACCAGCGGCGAAAAAAGAGCAACCACGTCCCACCATACTGATAGTCGACGATACGCCCGACAATCTGATGCTGCTTTCGGGCTTGCTCAAAACGGACTACAGGATCCGCCTCGCCCAAAACGGTGCCAAGGCCCTGGAGATTTGCACCTCGGACGACCCGCCTGATCTGGTGTTGCTGGACATCATGATGCCCGAGATGGATGGCTTTGAGGTGGCCAAGCGCATGCGCGAACATCCCAACTCGGAGAGTACGCCGGTCATTTTTGTAACCGCGATGACTTCGTCCGATGCACAGCTGAAGGGGCTCGATCTGGGCGCGGTGGACTTCATCACCAAGCCGATCGATCCCGAGTCTCTGAAATACCGGGTGCGCAATTTCATGCGATATGTGCAGATGCGCAAGAATCTCCAAGCCGACTACGACAGCATGGTGGAGACAGC
>CAJBVC010000506.1 GCA_903958915.1 uncultured beta proteobacterium | reverse complement strand
GTCACGCCCTGGGACTTGCGCGCTTCGTCGAGCACTTTGGCCGTATTGATGTAGTCCAGCCCGGCCTGGGAGCTGCTGCCAAAGGGGTTGATGGTGCCGTTGCGGACGCCCGGATCGATCTTGTCAAACAACGTGTAGCCGTTGACGTACTTGTCGGTGGCGTTGTTCTCGGCCCGGCTCAGGGCGATGTCGTAGTCCCAGCCTGCGACGGTACCGTTGCCGCCCACCACCACGCGCTGGGCGTCGCTGGTCACTTCGTTGGTGCGGTTGCCAGCTTCTTTCATGCGCCAGCGAATACCACTGAAAGTTCCGCTGCCCATGGCATCCGCATAGGCTTTGGGCAAGATGCTGGTGGGCAGATTGCGGATGCGGATCGGGTTGGGGCTCAGCACATACAGTGTTTCCGCCTTCGAGCGCATCAGTTCCGCATACAGCTGATGGTCGGCAGACCACTGCACCGTGGCGCGACCCAGAAACCCAAACTTTTCTGACTCGGGATAGATTTCGGTGTCTTCCATGTAGTCATAGCTGCACCCCGCCACACCACCAGGTCCTGCGGGCGCATAGACCGTGGCAGGTGGATTGCAACCCGGCGCACTGGGGTTGATCCGACTCGCCCTGGAGCCGGCCGGTAGCAGGCCTGCCGCAATCAGCCTGGCGCGCTGCGTGGAACTGATATCCACATTGGCGGGGTAGGTGTTGGAGGACATCAGGGCCGGCAGTGTGGTGGCCAGTGCGCGCTCGGCAATCCAGTCGCGCTGTACCGAACGCAAGGCACCCAGTCGTTGCATATCGACCACGCCAAACACGTTGAAGCCGTTTTCGCTGAGGTCGCCATAGCCTGCGCTGAGCGCCGCGGTGCGTTTGCCAGCGCCGCCTTTTTGAGTCTCGGCGATTGAGGCACTGAGATCCGTGCCCTGGTAGTCCTTGCGCGTGATGAAGTTGATCACGCCACCGATAGCGTCGGTGCCGTATATCGCGGATGCGCCGTCCTTGAGCACTTCCACGCGGGCTATCGCACCCGATGGAATGTTGTTCAGGTCTACACCGGCGTTGTCGCCCGGTGTGGCGAAATTGGCCAGGCGACGGCCATTGAGCAACACCAAGGTGGATGAAACCCCGAGTCCACGCAGGTTGACGCCGTTGAAGCCACGCTGGCCGGATGTTCCGTCGGTGATGCTGGCGCCATCCGACAATGGCGCCGTGTTGGCGCTCAGGCTCTTGACGATCTCGGCGGCGGTGGTGGCTCCACTCTTCAGAATATCTTCGCGGCTGATGGTTTGCACCGGCAAGGCGTTTTCGTCCCCCAGTCGCTTGATGGATGAGCCTGTCACCTCCACGCGTTGCAGCGGCGCAGCACCGCCGGACTGTGACCAGGCGGACGGACTACACAGCACGGTGAGCGCGATGGCGGCAGCCTGGGCACTGGCGCGCAATGTGAACGCAGCGGGCAGGTGTCGGGAAACGTTGTTTGGTGTCATGAAGTAATCTGATTGAGGAAGCGAATGGACAAGTTGCGACGTTCAGGCGTTACTCACCGCGGATATTTACATCGAAGTATTTGTCGTTGATGCTCTTGTAAACGCCATTGGCAGAGATGGTTTTCAGCGCTGCATTGACTTTGCTGCGAAGGGTCGTTTCACCTTTGCGCATCGCAATTCCGGTACCCCCGGCCTTGTTGCCACTCGGGTTGATGGGTGGCCCCACCTTGCTGAATGCCTTGCCCTCGGCAGATTTGAGGAACGCCATTGTTGCGGCCAGCGAGGAACCGAAGCCTATGTCGCCGCGTCCGGCTGCGAGTTCCATGGTGACATCGGCCTCTTTGGCCACCTGCAGGATCTGGCTGTCCTTGTAGTTGTCGGCGAGGTACTTGGCGCGCGGCGTGTTGCGCGTGACGATGATGGTCTTGCCCTTGAGTGCTGCCGCACCGATGTCCTGAAACGTACCGGTTTTCGCCACAAAGGTGGAGGGGATGTCGTAATAGGAGTCGCTGAAGTCCGCAACCTTCAGGCGCTCTTCCGAGATCGTCATGGAGGCCACGATCATGTCGAACTTGCGCGCATTGAGCGCTGGCATCATGCCGTCCCATTCCTGGGACACCAGCGTGCATTCGGCCTTCATCTGCGCACACAGGGCGTTGGCGATATCAATGTCAAAGCCGGAAAACTTGCCATCGGTTCCCATCTGCGAAAACGGTGGGTAGTTGGCCTCCACACCGATACGGATCTTGGCCCAGTCGGGGGCCTGCGCGTGCGCCGTAGGTGTCAAGGCGAGCGTGATGCTTGCGGCAAGGGTTAAGACAAACGTAAGGGCAGGATTGCGGGACATGAAGACTCCTTTTGGAAAGAACGGGTAAGGGCTGATGACGAGTTGGACGCTGAAACCGTAATGTACATAAATTTTCATTAATTGCAAACATGAAAATATTAGTACAAACCCTAGCCCTGTCAGACCGCACGAAATGCCAGAATCGAATGCAACTGCACGCTGCAATGTTTTTCTCCGATTGGGTACACCATGTCTCGCAAATGCTTTGGTGACGCCGCCACAACCCTCATGGCCCACGCTCTGGCCGCACTCCTGCTAAGTCCAGCACACGGGTCGGAACCGTTGGCGCCGGTCAGCAATCTGGTCATTGGTGGCGCTGAACGGCGCTGTTCCAGTTTTACCGGTGCGGCGAAGGGGCGCGATTGTGTTGCCGACTGGGACACCATCCTGGCGCAGGATTCTGCGTTCTTGGGAGTTTCAAAGTCGGATGTACGGTTTGACGAGTCCGACGACGCACCTGCATTCACCTACAGTCTTACCTCCCAGCGCGTGCAGGCGTTCTTGGACACGCCGCGCGGCCTGTTTGAGCCGTCCAGAAAGCGTGCAGTACTGGCGCGACTGGCAGAAACACTCGCGCAGCGCGGCGAATGGCGCGCAATCCCGTGGAGCGGTGTTGAAGAGGCATTGGGTCTGGCTG
>CAJBVC010000505.1 GCA_903958915.1 uncultured beta proteobacterium | reverse complement strand
GGACCTGCACTTCGCCCAGTCCCTGGGTGCTGTCCACCTGAATCCATAGCCCCATGTGGCCGTTGGGCTGCTTGTTTGGTACCACTCCGACTTGGGCAGCAGTAGGGCCCCAGTTGGTCACAGCGAGCCCGGCAGAGCTTGCGGACGTCACGGGCGTTGTTGTCGGCCCATTGTCTGCGGGTGAGCAGGCGCCTAGCAAAATGATGCTGGCGGCGATCGCATAGCTAAGGGTGCGTTGGCGGTAAGTGAATGGCTTCATCGGTTCGTGAAAAAAAGTGTTGATGAGCCAATGGTATTGCCTTTTCATCGAGACGGTTTACCCGAAGACAGGTCATACCCCATTCGGACGCCGGTTTTGAACCCGAAAGCCTCAGATGCCGCAGCAGGAAGCTCGCTTCGTTGTGGCACACTCTCGCCCCAGTTAACAGACAGGTCTATTGCGTTCCCATGCAGAAAATCATCGCGCAGATCGCGCAGGAAATCCGTGTTCGTCCCAACCAGGTGGAAGCCGCAGTCCAACTGCTCGATGGTGGCGCCACCGTGCCGTTCATTGCCCGCTACCGTAAAGAGGTCACCGACGGGCTGGACGATATCCAACTGCGTGAACTCGAAACCCGGCTGGGCTATTTGCGCGAGCTGCGTGACCGCAAGGAAGCGGTGATCAAGGCCATCGACGAGCAGGGAAAATTGACGCCGGTGTTGGTTGCGGCCATCGCTGCCGCCGCGACCAAACAGGAGGTGGAAGACCTGTACCTGCCATTCAAACTCAAACGCCGTACCAAAGGCCAGTTGGCCCGCGAGGCCGGGCTGGAGCCGCTCGCCGACGCATTGTTTGCCAACCCCACGCTGGTGCCCGCCGACGCTGCGCTGCCTTACGTGATTGCGATGCGTCCGGTGGTGGAGGGGGAAGACAAGCAACCCGACTTTTCCACGGTGCAAGCGGTGCTCGATGGCGTGCGTGACCTGCTCTCCGAGCGCTGGGCGGAAGACCCTATGCTGGTGCAGGACCTGCGTGCCTGGCTGTGGCAGGAAGGGCTGCTGCAGAGCAAGCTTGCCACCGGCAAGGACGAGAACCATGCCGATGTGTCCAAGTTTCGGGACTATTTTGACTACGACGAGCCGATTGGTCGCGTGCCATCCCACCGGGCTTTGGCCGTGTTCCGGGGTAGGGCGCTGGATATTCTGGATGCAAAACTGGTGCTTCCAGAGCCAGACATTGGATCAAACAAGCCTCCAGGAGCTTGGGCGGGAGAGCGTCCTGCGCAGGTAAAAGGAGGAGGCCGCAGGCCGGGGGACACGGAGCAGGAAGTTTTGCCGCCCAGGCTCCTGGCACCCGCCCGCGCCGCTTCAGCGATTTCGTTGGCCGAAGGCCGGATCGCCCTCAAACTGGGCTGGAGCCACCAGGGCCGGGCCGCGGACGACCTTCTTCGCAAGTGCGTGGCCTGGACCTGGAAAGTCAAGCTCAGCCTGTCTACCGAGCGCGACCTTTTTTCCAGGCTTAGAGAAGATGCCGAGAAGGTGGCGATCAAAGTGTTTGCCGATAATCTGCGCGACCTGCTGCTCGCAGCGCCTGCCGGACCCCGGGTGGTGATGGGGCTGGACCCCGGCATTCGCACCGGCGTCAAGGTGGCGGTGGTCGATGCCACCGGCAAGCTGGTCGATACCGCCACGGTGTACCCGCATGAGCCCAAACGCGATTGGGAGGGCGCGCTCCACACCCTGGGCAAGCTGTGTGCAAAACACAGTGTGAACCTGATCGCCATTGGTAACGGCACCGCCAGCCGCGAGACCGACAAGCTCGCCGGCGACCTCATCAAATTACTTGCAAAAATGGCGGCTCAGGCCGGCGCGCCAGAAATCAAGGTGGACAAGGTAGTGGTGTCCGAGGCCGGCGCGTCGGTCTATTCAGCCAGCGAGTTTGCTTCGCAAGAGATGCCTGATGTGGATGTCAGCCTGCGCGGTGCTGCCAGCATTGCCCGGCGGCTGCAGGATCCGTTGGCCGAGTTGGTCAAGATCGACCCCAAATCCATTGGCGTG
>CAJBVC010000504.1 GCA_903958915.1 uncultured beta proteobacterium | reverse complement strand
GTTGGCCTGGATGCCGGCCTTGTGCTTGTCGAAACGTACGTCCGGGTCCAGCCCCGTCATGCCCACATACACGCAGGGTTTGCCGTCGATGTAGTCGGGGTTGTTTTTGCGAAAACGCGGCTCCAGCAGTACATCCCTGGAGAGCTCGATCACATAGACGTGGTGGTGCTTGCGACGCGGCATGGCCTGTTGATGCGTGCTGGCCTGCCAGCGTTTACTTTCCAAACAACTTCGCAATGTGCTGCCACCCGCGCAACAGAAAGCCTGCGCGGTCCACTTCGGCCTGCGCGACGAGCGGGGCAACGCCCACCGGCTTGCCGTTCGAGGTTGCGACCACCTTGCCGACCACAGCGCCTTTGGCCACCGGCGCCTCCAGGCCTGGCGTGATCTCCACAGCGGTCTGCACTTGCTGGCCGCGCGGCACAGTCAACATCCATGGTGCGCCCAGCCCGGCGGTGACGGTGTCTTCCTTGCCGAAGCTCACCTTGGCCCTCGTGACTACGGTGTTTGGCTGAATCGGTGAGACCTTTTCGAAACTGCTGAATCCCCAACCGAGTAGCGTTCGCGTCTCGTCGGCACGCGCCTGGGCACTGTGGGTGTTCAGGATGACCGTGATCAGCCGCATGTCATTGCGCTTGCTTGAAGTGACCAGGCAGTAGCCTGCCTCTTCGGTGTGGCCGGTCTTCAGTCCATCCACGGTGGGATCGGTGTAGAGCAGGGCATTGCGGTTACCCTGCTTGATACCGTTGTACTTGAACTCGCGCTCGGCGTAGATGGGGTAGTAGTCGACGCTGTCGCGGATGATGGCGCGCGCCAGCACGGCGAGGTCACGCGCGGACGCCTTGTGCTGCGGGTCGGGCAGGCCGGTGGCGTTGACAAATTGCGTGTGCGTCATGCCCAGGCGCTGCGCTTCTGCATTCATCAGCTTCGCAAAGCCCTCTTCGGAGCCTGCCATGTGCTCGGCAATCGCCTTGGACGCGTCGTTGCCCGACTGGATGATGATGCCGCGCAGGATGTCGATCACCGTGGCCTGGCTGTTCAGTGGCAGGTACATGCACGACTCGGTGCTCGACCCCCGGCACCAGGCGTTCTGGCTGACCGAAACCAGGTCAGTCTGCTTGAGCTTGCCCGAGCGCAGCGCCTGCTCGACGATGTAGGTGGTCATCATCTTGGTGAGAGATGCAGGCGGCAAGGGTTCGTCCGCGTTGGCCGCGGCGAGCACCTCGCCAGAGTCGAAATCCATCAGCAGCCAGGCCTTGGCCGGCAGCGCCGGCGGGCTGCCCGCCAAAGCGGTCTGGGCTGCCAGGGGCGGCAGTGCTTTGGTGGCGGCGGCCGCGGCCTTCTTGGAAGGTGCGGCTTTGGTGGCGTGGTGCACGCGTGCGAAAGTGGTCGAGGCAGGTATTAGGGAACCAAAAGCGATGGCGAGGATGACAGGGAGGATGGAGAAAGTCTTAATTTGCATGGTGTTTTTGAGAAGAGCCCAGATTGTCGCGTATCGGCATCGACGCACGCCTCTGCCTGCGCAAGCTATAGTGCTTGTATCGTATGACCTCGCAAGTTGGAACCCGTAGGAGGGGCGGTTGCGCACCGTTTCGGTCAAGCCAGCTCGCTGCGCTCATTTTCACCACTCCAACCTACACATTCCGTTTGACATGAAGAAACACAAATTCCTGCTGCTGCTGGCTTTTGTCGGGTTCGCTGCGTCAGCCGCGGAGAAAAGCCCGATTGAACTTCGCACGGAAGTACTGCAGGCTGAATCGGCGCTCTACCGGGCAGTCTTTGATGACTGCGATGCCGATGCCCTGTCGAAGCTCGTTGCGCCGGACCTCGAGTTCTTTCACGACAAGGGCGGACAGGTTGCAAAGTCGGGGCCGGAATTTGTCGCAGCCATTCGGGGCTCCTGCGCCAATCAACGCGCCGGCAAAGAGGTAAAGACGCGTCGCGAACCCATAGCCGATTCTGTTTCCGTGCACCGGATGGGTGGCTACGGCGCCCTGGCTGTCGGACGTCACCGCTTCTTCCACCTGGTAGAGGGAAAACCTGAAGTACCGACCGAGCATGCTCGATTTGCCAACCTGTGGCGAATGGAAGGCGGTCAATGGCTGCTGGCGCGTGTCTTCAGCTTCGAGCACACCCCTTCGCCAGCATCCAGGCCAGGACCGTAAGGCCCAAACCGCTCGCTCAAGGGCAACACCCACTACCGGTAGCCAGCGGCTTCAATCTGTCCGGACGCGCATACCCCTGAACTGTGCGAAACCGCTGCGGTACTCCATGGGCCCGTATCTTGCGGAGAGGGCAATTTAAGAGCTAAATCAGCCTCCAGCGCTCATGCAATATGCGTAAGCAGCTACAAAAAACGTAGCAACTGCAAGGCGAAGTCTAGAACGAAGACCCCGGCTCGTTCAGAAAAGCCAGTTCTTCTGCGCTGGAGGTGCGCCCAAGAATCGCGTTGCGGTGCGGATAGCGGCTAAAGCGGTCGATGATGGCCTTGTGGCGCAGCTCAAAGTTCAGGTTGTTTTCTATGCCAGGCTGCGAAAACAGCGCCACGGCCTGCGCATGTACCAGCGCCGACTCGCTGTGCATGTAGGGCATGTAGGCAAACACGCGCTGCGCCGCGGGCAGGCTGCGGTCCTGCGTACTTGCCACCAGCTCCTGCGCCAACACCAGCGCCAGCGCGTCCTGCGCAAAGGCGCCCGGCGTGTCGCGGTAGACGTTGCGCGAAAACTGGTCTAAAACAATGATCTCCGCCAGCCGCCCCTCAGGCGTTGCGCGCCACGCAAACAGCTCACACCGCGTCGCCGCTTCCAGCGTGGTGCCAAACCGCGCGCGGATAGCTTCGTCCAGCGCGGCGTCTTTGACGAAGTGCTGTTTGGGGGTTAGCTCTTCGAACCAGAAGTGAAGGATGGATTGGGGAGTCATGAATGCTTAGGCGCATGGTGTCTCAGATCAAAGAGCACTCGGTCCCTGTCACATCGCGTCATCACTTCCCCCAACTATCCTTCAACCCCACCGCCAAATTAAACACTGCCTTCGACCCTGTGACATGGTCCACCCGGTCCGCCACAAAGTACCCATGCCGCTCAAACTGAAACTTCTGGTCCGGCAGCGCGCTGGCCAGTGACGGCTCGACGATGGCGGTGACCACTTTCAGGCTGTTGGGGTTGAGCAGGTCCAGGAATTCCTTGCCGCCGGCATCGGGCTGGGCGTCGAGGAAGAGGCGGTCGTACATGCGGACTTCGGCCTGGATGCCGTCGGCCACGCCGACCCAGGTGATGGCGGCTTTCACCTTGACGGTTTCGCTGCCGGGGGTGCCGCTCTTGGTGTCGGGCACCACGGTGGCCAGCACGTCGGTGATGACGCCGTTGATGTCCTTGATGCAGCCGGTACATTCGATCACATAGCCGCCCTTCAGGCGGACCTTGTTGCCGGGGAACAGGCGCTTGTAGCCCTTGGGGGGCACTTCCTCAAAGTCTTCGCGGTCGATCCACACTTCCTTGCCGATGGTGAAGTGGCGCGCGGGCGCTTCCACGCCTTCCGGCGGATGGGGCAGGGCGCTTTGGGTGCAGGGCTCCAGGTGGCCCACGCCCATCACATCGTCCCAATTGATGAGAGTGAGCTTCACCGGGTTGAGCACGGCCATGGCGCGGTGGGCCTTGGTCTCCAGGTCTTCGCGCAGGCAGCCTTCGAGTGTGGAGTAGTCGATCCAGCTGTCGGCCTTGGTCACGCCAATGCGCTCGGCGAACAGCTGCAGGCTCTCAGGCGTGTAGCCGCGCCGGCGCAGGCCGACGATGGTTGGCATGCGCGGGTCGTCCCAGCCGGCCACTTTCTTCTCGTTGACCAGTTGCGCCAGCTTGCGCTTGCTGGTGATCACATAGGTGAGGTTCAGCCGCGCAAACTCATACTGGTGCGGTGGGGGCGATGCCAGCAGGCCACCTTCGCACAAGTGCTCCAGCAGCCAGTCGTAAAACGGGCGCTGGTCTTCAAACTCCAGCGTGCAGATGGAGTGGGTGATCTGCTCCAGCGCGTCCTCGATCGGGTGCGCGTAGGTGTACATGGGGTAGATGCACCATTTGTCGCCGGTGTTGTGGTGGGTGGCGCGGCGGATGCGGTAGATGGCCGGGTCACGCATGTTGATGTTGGGGCTGGCCATGTCGATCCTGGCGCGCAGCACCATCGAGCCATCGGCGTGTTTGCCATCGCGCATTTCGCGGAACCGGGCCAGATTTTCTGCCGGCGTGCGGTTACGGCACGGGCTGTCAACGCCGGGCTGGCCAAAGTCGCCGCGATTCGCGCGCATTTCCTCAGCGGTTTGCTCGTCCACGTAGGCATGGCCCATTTCGATCAGGCGTTCCGCTGCGCGGTACATGAAATCGAAGTAGTCGCTGGCCTGGTACGGTGCCGCGTCCTTGACACCATTCCATTCGAACCCGAGCCAGCGGATGGCGTCAACGATGGAGTTGACGTATTCGACGTCTTCCTTCTCGGGGTTGGTGTCGTCAAAACGCAGGTGGCAGATGCCGGCGTAGTCGCGCGCCAGGCCAAAATTCAGGCAAATGCTCTTGGCGTGGCCCACGTGCAGGTAGCCGTTGGGCTCGGGTGGAAAGCGGGTACGGATCCTGGCGGTGTCCGGATGTCCAGCGGCATGGTGTGCGGCATCGCCGGGGCTTCCGGCCCAGTGGCGGCTGGCGTACGTGCCTTTTTCCAGATCCGATTCGATGATCTGGCGCAGAAAATTGCTGGTCCTGGGAGTTGCGTCGGAGGGTGAGGGGTTCGAGAAGCTCATGCGAACGATTTTAGTCGGCACACGCCGCGGCCGTGTTGTGGTTACCATGGCAAATCAGGAAAACCGGGTGAAGGCCATGCGACAGACCACGATCTTCATGGAGAACGATGAATTTGCGGACACCGATATTGGCGATGCCCAGGATGCCGTCGATGTCGAAGTTTCCCTTACGCTGCGTGATTTGCAGGAAGCAGCGCTGGACAACGTGATAACGGACTTGCAGGCCAGCAAGTTGTGGCAACGCTTTGCTCCAAGAGCTAGGGCTGCGTTACCACCAACGTACGACCAGTCTGACGCGCCTGATTTTCAGGATACGCAGACGGAGGCGGTTGCGCGCGGACCCCGGTTCGGGTTTGTCAATGTCCTGTACTACTTTGGTGGCTTACTGGCGATTGGTGCAATGTCACTGTTCATGACGCTGGGTTTTCAGGCACTTGGAGCCGCAGGCCTGCTGGCGATCGGGACGGCCTATCTCATCGCCTGCCTCAAGGTCGCGGACTACTTCAAAACGCGTGCATTGAACGTACCGGCTGGCATTTTGGCGACACTGGCCATCACCCTGGTGCCTCTGGTGGTGTGGTGCTTGCAAAGCTTGCTGGGTCTTTGGCCGCCGGGTGCGAGCCACAGCTATTCTGACTACCATCTCTTTGTCAACTGGCGCTGGACAACACTGGAGTTTGCTACGTTGGCCGCAGCAGTGGTTATGTTGTGGCGTTACAAGCTGCCCTTCATGGTGATGCCCGTGACCGTGACGGTCTGGTACATGAGTATGGATGTGGCGCATGCGCTGATGCAAGCGGAGGGTTTTGACTGGAAGTTTGCCCGCGATGTGTCGGTTGTGTTTGGTCTGGCAACGCTGGCGTTGGCGGTTTGGGTCGATATCCGGACCCGCCGCTCGCAACACTCCGCCTGGCGCCAGGACTTTTCCTTTTGGCTGTATCTGTTGGGAACGGTGATGTTTTGGGGTGGCCTTAGCCTGCGCGACTCGGAATCCGAATGGGGCAAATTGCTCTACGCAGCGCTCAATGTTGCGTTGATTTTTGGCGGTGCGGTCATCCGGCGAAGGGTACTGACCGTGTTTGGAGCGTTCGGTGTTGCTGGGTACCTTGGCTACCTGTCGCACCGCGTGTTTCAGGACAGTCTGCTTTTTCCGTTTGCGCTCACCTTTCTTGGGCTCGCTGTCGTCGGGTTGGGGGTTTGGTGGCAGCGCAATGAGGCCGCAATTGAGCGTCGCATGAACGCTTTTGTACCCCAAGGATTGCGGCAACCCCGCTAGCTACGACTCCGTATCGAGCAAGGACGCCGCAAAATTGTTGATGGCTTCGAC
>CAJBVC010000503.1 GCA_903958915.1 uncultured beta proteobacterium | reverse complement strand
TTGGCATGTTTGGCACCTTCGTGGTGGCCACCCTGTTCATTACAAAATGGGCAGCGGCCCGCACCAAATCGGCGGCTGATTTTTACACCGGTGGTGGTGGCATCACCGGCTTCCAGAACGGATTGGCCATTGCCGGCGACTACATGTCGGCAGCGTCGTTCCTGGGCATTTCTGCCGCAGTCATGGCCTCGGGCTACGACGGGCTGATTTACTCCATCGGCTTCCTGGTCGGCTGGCCTGTCATCACCTTCCTGATGGCCGAGCGCCTGCGCAACCTGGGCAAGTTCACCTTTGCCGACGTGGCCGGCTACCGCTTTCAGCAATTGCCGATCCGCGTATTTGCGGCCTCCGGCACCTTGGTGGTTGTGGCGTTCTACCTGATCGCCCAAATGGTGGGCGCAGGCTCGCTGATCAAACTGCTGTTTGGTCTGGAGTACTGGATGGCGGTGGTGATTGTTGGTGCGCTGATGATGATTTACGTGCTGTTTGGGGGCATGACTGCTACCACCTGGGTGCAGATCATCAAGGCCTGCCTGCTACTGTCTGGTGTGACTTTCATGGCCATCATGGTGCTGGCAGAGTTCGGTTTCAGCCCGGAAGCGCTTTTTGCCAGAGGCGTGGAAGTGAAAACGGCGATTGCCAGCGGCAGCGGCAAAACGGCTGAGGACGCCGCCAAAATTGGCCTGGCCATCATGGGGCCGGGTGGCTTCATCAAGGACCCGATCTCCGCCATTTCCTTCGGTATGGCACTGATGTTTGGTACCGCAGGTCTCCCGCACATCCTGATGCGCTTCTTTACCGTGCCAGATGCCAAGGAAGCACGCAAGTCGGTGTTCTGGGCCACGACCTGGATTGGTTACTTCTATGTGCTGATTTTCATCATCGGCTTTGGTGCCATCACCCTGGTGCTGACCAATCCCGAGTTTGCCAATACCGCCACAGGCATCATCAAGGGTGGTGGTGGCTCGGCCAATATGGCCGCCGTGCTGGTGGCCAAGGCAGTCGGCGGCAATGTGTTCTACGGCTTTATCTCGGCCGTGGCCTTCGCAACTATTCTCGCGGTGGTGGCCGGTCTGACACTGTCGGGGGCGTCTGCAGTGTCCCACGACATCTACGCCACGGTGGTCAAGAAGGGCAATGCCGACAGCGCCTCCGAACTGCGCGTTTCCCGCATCACCACCCTGGTGCTGGGCGTGGTGGCGGTGACGCTGGGCATTCTGTTTGAGAAGCAGAACATTGCGTTCATGGTGTCGCTGGCTTTTGCCATCGCCGCCTCGGCAAACTTCCCGGTGCTGTTTATGTCAGTGCTGTGGAAGGATTGCACCACCAAGGGTGCTGTGATCGGTGGCTTCCTGGGTCTGATTTCTTCGGTCGCGCTGACTGTGGTGTCGCCTTCCGTATGGGAAGCCACGCTGGGCAACCCCAAGGGCTCAGCCTGGTTTCCGTACTCTTCGCCCGCCCTGTTCTCGATGACCATCGGTTTTGTGGGTGTCTGGCTGTTCTCGATGCTGGACCGCAGCCCGCAGGCCGCCAAGGAACGCGAGGCCTACAAGGCACAGCAGGTACGTTCGGAAACCGGTTTGGGTGCCTCGGGAGCTTCGGGCCACTGAGTCGAACCAACTCCTCAATCGAAAAACCGGGCCTGGCCCGGTTTTTTTATGCCCAATTGGCTTGGAACGCTGGTGGGGTGTGCGTGAGCAGCTACATTTTTTGTAGCAGTCCAGTGCAGTCACTGACACCCGTGACGTGGCTCGCCGACTACTGACCCGCGGGGGGTTGCCAGAGTTCTACCTTGTTGCCTTCCGGGTCGATCACCCAAGCAAATATCCCGTACTCCGATTCATCAATCTTCTCCAGAACCGTGCAGCCTTCTTCCTTCAGAACCGCTGCCAGGGCGCGCACATCTTCAACGCGGTAGTTGATCATGAAGCCAGCCTTGCTTGGAGCAAACTGATCGGCCTGATTCGGGCCGATCGACCAGATCGTCATCCCACCGGTGGGTTTGCCATCAGCGTCGGACCAGTTGAACGCGGTACCGCCCCATTCCTGCACGTCTATTCCAAGATGCTTTCTGTACCAGGCATGCATTGCTGGTGCATCGTTGGCCTTGAAAAAAATACCGCCTATTCCCGTCACGCGTTTCATTCAGATCTCCTCTCAGATTGCAAGTTACACGTTTCGAGCACCTCGCGGCGATCTGCAGTCCATGCAGAAGGATGGTCAGCTAGAAACCCAGAGCTAGGCTTGACTATCCGCAGTGAACGAAAACACGTGCGCCGCAGTGGGTTTTCCATGGATTTGCAGGCGACTTTTGGCAAGGCACTCGTAGTGCGCGCCTGCCTTGCGCGCAACGGCAACGCTCGCCACATTGTCTTCGGCGATGACAATTTCGACGCGCGCAAGGCCAAGGCGTTGCAGCCCGAGTTGCTGCAAGGCCCGTGTGGCTGACGTGGCTGCTCCCTCGCTCTGGCGCGATTGTCGAACCCAATAGCCCAGATTGCAGAGCTTGTTGATCCGGGAAAACTGGTTCAGTC
The DNA here is from genome assembly GCA_903958915.1 of uncultured beta proteobacterium. Taxonomy (GTDB): domain Bacteria; phylum Pseudomonadota; class Gammaproteobacteria; order Burkholderiales; family Burkholderiaceae_C; genus Allorhodoferax. The sequence continues at coordinate 3,957 of CAJBVC010000503.1, read as the reverse complement.
CGCATCCGCCCACGAAGGTGCCATCTGCCGCGAAGATGCCGAACTCATGTGCGGTTCCTGCGGCCCGGGCTTGAATGCAGGCATCAAACCAGCAGGCAGCGTCGTACGCATTGAAGTCGGCCTTGGCCCAGGACATCCAGCGCCCCACAGTGTCAGCCGACTCCCGCACCGCCGCGCTCATCGCTGCGGCATCCGAGGGCAGGTAGGGACGAAGAAGATATTGGCCAGCTGCGATCATGATTTTCGGCCTTTCATGTGAAGTCTAGCGGCGCGGCACGCCCTCGCGTTTGCCTTTGGACGGCACATGAGAAGCGGTCGCTTCCAAACGTTCAGCCAGCCAGACTTTGATAACGGACTGCCTCGTAACCCCCAATTTGCTGGCCTCACGATCCAAAGAGTCAATCATCCAGGTCGGAAAATCAACGTTCACCCGCTTTTGATCCTGCAACACCCGCTTGGCTTTGGACAAGTCCAATGTAGCCGTAATATCAACCCCCTCGTCAAACTGACGCTCAAAAATTTTAGCTTTCATAAATTGCCACCTCTTCAGTACGTGCGCGGCGAACGGATATCAATCGGACATTGGCCCCCCGATAGGTAATGACTGCCGACCAATGTTTCCCATTCATCAATCCAATGACGAGATACCGTGGTTCATCATCGGTTTTTGCCGGAATTTCCAACAGCATCGGGTCGTTCCACAAACCCTGAGCTTCCACAAAATCGATGCCATGCTTCTCCAAATTGGATTCGCTCTTTGCAGTGTCAAATTCAAAGGAGATCATGGTATAGAAAATATACCTTAATTGCTGGAGGAAGACCAGTAGATTCGATCACTCCAACTGGCGCAGCTTCAAGAAAGCGAGGGCCGCCATTACGGCGTCGTTGAGTGCGTCGTGTGCTGACCACAGGGGCATGTCAAGATCCTTCATCAGGCTGTCAAAGCGCAAATCGATGTTGCGGCTGTCGCGTGCATGCGAGGGGAGGTTCCGGTACTTGTAGTCGTAATACATGCCCGACACTTCGATCTTCTCCTGGGGTAGTCCCATTCCGAGGATGGGAAATAACACCCGGTTGACCATCGCCACGTCAAACTCCAGGTAATACCCAACCAACGGCCGACTGCCGATGAAATGCATCAGCTGCATAACGGCTTCGTCGACCGCAATGCCTTGCGCTACGTCCTGCTCGCGCAAACGGTGCACGCGCACACTTTCGGCCGAGATCTTGCGCTTGTCAGGGCGCACCAGCAACTCCAGCCGCTCGCTCGTCATCACCCGGTTACCACGGATGCGTACCGCGCCAATGGCAATGATGTCGTCGGTCTTCACATCCAGGCCAGTGGTTTCGCAGTCCAACGCCACCCACTCGCCGGGCGGCGGCTTGTCCCACATAAAGCGAAATCGCGGATCGCCCAGGTGGTAGAGCATCCATTCGCGCTTCAGTGCGGCGAGCCACGTCGCAACGGGATAGTCGGCCGCCACTACATGACTTCCAGGTGAAACCGCTGGTTCAGCAGCACCTTGAATTGCTTGACCACGTCCAGCGTGTCGTTGAGCAGGTCGCGGTCCAGGCTGCTGAGTTTTTCCAATTGAATGCCGCCAGAAATGGCGTGGCCGGTATCCATTTCCTGCAAGCCGACCTTGAGCTTGAGGCCCATGAAGAAGTGCAGGCTGTCGATCAGGTCGGCTCCCATCTTGGCGGGCAATTTGCCACAGGCTGCGAGTGCCTCGATGCGCTGCACAGTCGACACCGCGGTGAGGTGCTGCGCCAGCGCCATGCTGCGAATGCCGTGCACCAGCGGAAAAGTGCCCACCTTTTTCAGGTCCAGTTGGTCGCCGCCCTTTTCGCTGCGCGACAACAACCGGTTCCACCATCCGTTGCTGCTGCCAAAGAAGTTGATGGCGGCGGCAAAGCGCGCCAGCATCGCATCGTTGTCGGCCGTCAGCGCAAACACCGATGCGCGCACCTGGTCCAGCAAGGCGCTGTCGCCACACACGGCGTGGGCATCCAGAAAAATGGCCAGCTCCATCAGGTTGTCAGGACTGGCGGTGACCGACCACATGCGCACCATCTGGCTGAAGTCAGACACGCTTTGACGCCAGTGCGGATTGCTCACCATGATGTTGCCGGGGCACTCCGGGTAGCCAAAATCGGCCAGCGCCTGGGAAAACTGGCGGCACAATTCTGCAATATCGACACTGCACACATAACCGTCGCGCAGCACCAATCCATTGTCCTGATCGGTCTTGAGCAACTGCTCGCCGCGGCCCTCACTGCCCATAACAAACAGGCAACTGTTGTCCACCAGGTCCTTCGGTGCGAGCAATTGCCAGGCGCGCTCAAAGAGGCGCAGGTTGAGCTCCTGCACCAGCCGCGCAATCATGTTGACCTTGGTGCCGTTGCGGTGCAGCAGGGCAATCAGGCGGGTGATCTGCCCAGCCGCAGCTTTCAGGGTGGGTATGTCTTTGGCCAGCAGAATCTGCTCATTGATCTGGTACGACTGGTTGGATAAAAATCCAAACAGGTCCAGTGCCTCGAGCACCCCGTGAATCGTGTCACCTTCGGCCACCACCACCCGATGCACCTTGTGTTTGATCAAGGTGGCCAGGGCGTCACCCATCAGATCGTCGGGTCTGACTTTGATGAGCGAGAAATTCGCCAACTCGCCTACTGGCAACTGGTCCAGCGGTGTGCCGTGCAAAATGGCGCGCTGCAAACCGGTGCCGGTAAAGATGCCCAAGGCCGGTGGCGCAACGGTGTGGTCCTCGACCATCACGGTGTTGATGCGCAGCGCATGAAACTTCTTCACCACATCCAGAATGCTGGTCGTGGCGTCGACAAAATGCGGCGGGTGGATAAAGGCCGCATCCACCCGCGCCATCGCCAGCGACTGCAACTCATGCTGGCTTTGCCGGTCGGACAAGGCGGTAAGTTTGTTGGACAGATCGGAGAACAGCAAAGCGCCAAACGTCACGTTGGCCGCAATCAGGTCGCTCACCGCCTGCTTGGCCAACTGGTACGCCACCACCTCCTCCACCGCCACAAAGCGGCTGCTGACCTTGCCGGCAACCAACCCGCGGCCATCAAAGCAATCATCGGGCCCATAGGTGGTGACTACCTCGTTGCCATCAAACTGCTGCACAAAACCCTTGATGACCACAAACAGGTGTGTGGGCTGGTCGCCCAACGCCAGGACCACTTCACCCTGCGGAAAATACGCAATATCGACACTGTCGCGCACCAGCCGTTGCTGCTCCAGCGTCAAACAATCGAAAGGCGAGGCAGAGAAATTAAAACCACTGGGCATTGGGAACTCTCACAGGCAGAGCCAGCCCATCGCGGGTTGCAAGGGTGCGGGCGTTAGCGCCGCGCCACTCCCGAAGGAAGCTCGGCAACGGCGTTCCATTGGGGTCCATCAAACCACGGATTGCCTTCAAGATACTGACGCAGCATCGGCAGCGCATCGAGTCCCCAAAATACTTTGCCATCCACCTCAAAAGCAGGCACCCCAAAGACACCGGTGGCGATGGCGCCATCGGTATGTTCCTTGAGGTGCGCCTTCACCGCTGCGTCGTCAATGGCGCGCGGTGGCGCCATGTGCGCCACGACAGAATGCAATCGTGTCGGGTCCGCCGCCTCCGCGCCACCAACCCAGACATGACGAAACAGCGTTTCGCACACATAGCGGTTGGGCAACCCTTTCGGGTCCGTCGCCACCGCCAGCCGTAATAGGCTCAAGGGGTTGAACGGGTGGCTCGCCGGCATCTGCAGGTCCACGCCCTTGGCATGTGCGGCCCACAGCACATGGCGGTAGGTCCAGTCGCGCTTAAAGGGACTCTCGGCCGGCCCCTGGTGCCCGAAGTGCTTGAGGATGGAGCCGAACAGCACCGGCTTGTAGGTGACGGCATAACTCAAGCCCTGTAGCGCCTGTGGCATTTCCTCGAAGGCCAGGTA
>CAJBVC010000502.1 GCA_903958915.1 uncultured beta proteobacterium | reverse complement strand
GATCTGGCCGGTGCGGGCGCAGACGGGGACCATGTTCTTGTGCGGCACCGCCTTCTCCAGGAAGCCCTGCTCCTCCAGGTCTTTGAGCACCGCCTTGCGGCAGTCGTAGCGGTCCAGGCCGCGGTAGGCGGCAGGGCCGTTGTCGTTGATTTTGGCGTCCAGGGTGAAAATGGTAATCAGCGGCAGGCCGTGGCGCTGCGAGCAGGCGTAGTCGTTGAAGTCGTGCGCGCCGGTGATCTTGACGCAGCCGCTGCCAAACGCGCGGTCGACAAAATCGTCCACGATGATGGGGATCTTGCGGTTGCACAGGGGCAAGTCGACCATTTTTCCGACCAGATGCAAGTAGCGGTCATCCTCAGGGTGCACGCACAGGGCGCCGTCGGCCAGCATGGTCTCAGGCCGGGTGGTGGCAATGTGCATGCCGCGCATGGGCGTGCCGTCGGCTGCGGTTTGTGGACCATCGCTAAACGGATACTCAATGTGCCACATGAAGCTGTTGCGCTCTTCGTTCTCCACCTCCAGGTCGCTCACCGCGCTCATCAGCACCGGGTCCCAGTTCACCAGGCGTTTGCCACGGTAAATCAAGCCCTGCTGGTAGAGCTGTACAAAGGTTTCGGTCACCGTCTGGGACAGCTTGTCGTCCATGGTGAAGTACTCGCGGCTCCAGTCCACGCTGTCACCCATGCGGCGCATCTGGGTGGTGATGGTGTTGCCACTCTTCTCTTTCCACTCCCACACCTTCTTGGTGAAAGCTTCGCGGCCGAGGTCGTGGCGGCTTACTTTCTGGTCCTGCAACTGGCGCTCCACCACAATTTGCGTGGCGATGCCGGCGTGGTCGGTGCCTGGAATCCAGGCGGTGTTGAAGCCGCGCATGCGGTGATAGCGCGTCAGGCTGTCCATGATGGTCTGGTTGAACGCGTGGCCCATGTGCAGCGTTCCGGTCACGTTGGGTGGCGGCAACTGGATGGAAAAGGCCGCCTCGCCCGTCTTGGGTGCCTGCGTGCCGCGGTAGCCGGCCACGCCATAGCCACGTTTCTCCCATTCAGGGCCCCAATGGGCTTCCAGCGCGGCGGGCTCGAACGATTTGGAGAGCGATTGCAGGCCGGGTTGTGCGGGCGGTGTGGAGGCGTTTTCGGTCATGGTGCATCTGGTTCAGTAAGTGGGCGATTTTACCGGGGGTGCACCCACGCCGCTGATACGCTACGCTTTTTATAGCTATCCACGCTTTCCCGGCGTGCGCAAAGCCACTTTAAGGCACAATAAATCCAGTTCATTCCCGCCATCAGGAGCGACGCCAATGCCAGACGCAGCATTTGAAACCGGCCACGGTCTTGTCATATTTGCCAAGAACAAGAAGCGCGTGTCGGCGTTTTACCGGGCGACACTCGGGCTGACAGCCACGGAAGAAGCGCCGTCGCATGACTTGCTGCAGGGTATCGGGATTGAATTGGTGATCCACGCGATCCCCAAAAAATACGCCGCTGACATCCAGATCACGAAGCCACCCCAGGTGCGGGAAGACACACCTTTCAAGCCGGCCTTTCTGGTGCCTGATCTGGACGCGGTGCG
>CAJBVC010000501.1 GCA_903958915.1 uncultured beta proteobacterium | reverse complement strand
TGCCACGATGGGCAGCAGTGCATTTTTGAGGCTGGAGAGCTCGCCCACATACAGCTCGCGTTCGAGTTCCAGGCCAATCAGCAGAAAAAAGATGGCCATCAGCGCATCGTTCACCCAGTGCTCCAGGCTCAGGCCCAGAACCTTCTGATGCCAGAAATCCAGATAGCCGGGGCCAAGGTCGGAGTTGGCAATCAGCAGGCACAGCACCGTGCAGGCCATCAGCACCAAAGCGCTGGACTTCTCGGACTCAAAGAATTCGGAGAACGTTTTGGTAATCATTGCTGGGGCGCTTGCGGTGCAGCGTCACTGCGGGGTTTGCCCAACAGCATGGCGTACAGCGACTGCACTGGCTTGGCAGAAAACCCCATGATTAGCACCGCGCACAGGGTAATGCTGACCAGCACCACCATATAGGCTGTGTCCCGAATCTGCACGCCTTCGGCCACACCGTATTGCAACGGCAAACTGGCCAGCACTGCTGCAGCCAGCCCCTTGGGTGCCAGCATGGAGGCGATGGCCGAATCGCGTAGAGAAAAGCTGCTCGGGGCAAAAACATAGCGCGTCAGAACAATGCGCATCAAAAACACCAGCACCATCATGCTCAGTGCCACCAAGGCCAGCTTCGAATCGCTGAACTGGATGGAGATGCCCAGGTAGATGAAAAAGTAGGTCTTGAGCAGAAACACCGCCTCGCGGTAAAACGCAATGTCCATGGGCGTGAGGGCCTCAATCTTGTGGTCCAGGCCGCTGAGTTGTTTGAGCCAGCGGGGGTCAAAGTTGGTGAGCGTGAGCCCCAGCGCCATGGCTGCAATGGCACCAGAGAAGCCGAGAAACTCACTCAGGCCGTAGATCAGGAAAGCATAGGCAATGGTGGTAGAAATCGTATTCGGAAAGTCGCGCACCTTGCCCAATATCAGCAACCAGCCCACGCCGCCCAAAATCCCCAGCACCGCCGCAAATATCAGCGAAGCCAGCACGCCCCCAATGAGCTTGCCTGCGCCCACATCGCCATCCGTCATCACGTGCAGCAAGGCAAACACGCCCACGATGCAAAGCACATCGGTCAACGCCGACTCCAGCACCAGTACGGTGGCGGTGCCTTCCTGCAGACGCAGCGATTCGACCATGGGGATGACCACCGCCGATGAGGTGCCAGCCAGGATCACCCCCAGCAGCAGCGCCGCCAGCAGTGGCATGCCCAATGCCAGCATCGCCACGCCGGTCACAATGACACCGGTGCCAATGAAACAGCCAACCGTCAGCTTGCCGGTGGTACCCAGCGACTTCACCATCACATCAAGTCGCAGCGATGTGCCGCTCTCAAAAAGTATCACCACCAGCGCGATGGTGGCAATCACCGGCCCCACCTTGCCAAAATCGTCCGGGCTCACCCAGCCCATCAATGGCCCGGCAGCCAGCCCGATCACCATCAGCAGCAGCACATCCGGGATGTTGGTGCGCCGAAACAGAACCGCCAGAAAGTGCGATACAAAAATCATCAGGCCGATGATCAGGATGATGTTGGACATGGATGGGACTTAATGGAAAATGCAGAGTGTTTGCGATGCAAGGCGAGTTGTAACCGATTCTAAGAAGTTGTAATTTCATCAGGTAATGCGGGCAACCCACCAATGACATTGAAATGCGCCATGGCTGTTGGAATCTGTCTGCTGTGTGCAACATCTGCCCAGGCCATCAGTGCCAAATACGCTAAGCAGCTTGAGCGTTCGGGCTGCACGCAGGTGTCGGAGTCGCAAGGCTGCGACATCACCAAGTCGAAGGCAGAAAACGCCAAGGCAGGCTTCGTGAACGAGGCGCTGGCAGGTGCCACAGAGCCTGCGCCGCCGCCAATGCCGTACGCCGGCAATTGGGTTGCCAAAAACACCGATGGCAGGCAGGTCGCCACGATCCGAATCGACCACAAGGAGCGTGTGTGGGTGAATGGCAAGCCGGTCAAGGCCAAGCGCAGTGACGGTGGACTGATGTTCAAAGTCGGCCCCATCCTGTACTTCATTCAGGGAGACCGACGTCTCATAGGGGAAGATTACTGGTCTGACTTTGATGCCAAAACCAAAGGTCCGATTGTCGCCAAGTGAGAGCGCAACTCCCGGGTCCCGAGACTTGTCTCCACAAACCGGACAGATTACTTGCTAAGAACCGGACAACCCATTTACTCCCGACAAACTTCCGGTTTCAATTTGCCAAGCTGATCAGATTGGCATACTATGCCATACATGAATTTGAAAGGGTTGCAATGCCAACACGCAATGTTGTACTGACCGAGCACCAAGCTGCTTTGATTGAAGAATTGGTCACCGGTGGGCGTTACCAAAATGCCAGCGAGGTCTTGCGAGAGGGCTTGCGTCTCATTGAGACGCGCGAGTCCGAGGATGCCTTGCGCCTTAAGGCGCTTAAATCTGCCATCCAGGTAGGCTTGGCGGATAGTGCGGCAGGCAGGTATACCGACTTCAATACTTCGGGATCGCTCAACAAGCACCTGAAGTCGCTTGCAAAGAAGGCAATTGCGAGCGCATGACCAGCCCATGGACGGTTCGACTCGTCGCAGTGTCCGAGCGAGACTATTTAGAAATCATCAAACGCAGCGCTCAGGACTTCGGCCCCCGCCAGGCCAAGGTGTATGCGCAAACCTTAGACTTGGCTCTTGAGGCCCTGCGCGAAAGTGGCCCAAAGACCATTGGGGTGAAGGAGCGCGAAGACATTGGCCCCGGTATTTTTGTATTGCATGCGGCAAGGTCCAAACGCAAGGCCAGTCACTTCTTGGTATTCAAAGCCCTGGAGATTCGAACTATTGAAATCCTCCGGATCCTGCATGACCGAATGGATTTGGCCAGGCATATTTCGCAAGCGCAAGAGCCACTCCGTCACTAGCCGAGCTTTTAACCAAGAAATTTCTATTTGCCATAACCGCTGGTGTCACCCTGTTGTGCACCACGTCCGCCCACGCCATCAACGCCAAATACGCCAAACAACTGGAGCGCTCTGGCTGCACCCAGATGAGCGAACAGCAGGGCTGCGACATCACCAAGACCAAGGCAGAAAACGCCAAAGCCGGTTTTGTGAGCGAAGCCCCGCTGCCATCAGCTTCGCCCGCAGCAGCGGCCACCAGCCAAAACCCCTATGCCGGCAACTGGATCGCCAAAAATACCAACGGCGCCACCGTTGCCACCATCCAGATCGACAACAAAGAGCTGGTGCGGGTGAACGGCAAGCCCGTCAAGGCCAAGCGCAGCGATGGTGCACTGGTGTTCAAAGTGGGCACCATCATGTACACCATCCAGGGCGATCGCGGCCTGGTTGGCGATGACAGCTGGACAGATTTTGACGCAGGCACCAAGGGCCCCATCGCTAGCTTCTGACCGTAAAGCCGCTCAACGCAGCCAAGAGGGCGCGTGGAACGCTACAACTTCAATAGCTGGCCATGCCCGTTCCACGGGCGCTGCGGCCTGATTTTGAAGAGAGACTGCCAGATTTCGAGCAGTCGTTCAGT
>CAJBVC010000500.1 GCA_903958915.1 uncultured beta proteobacterium | reverse complement strand
GGACCAGGCCTTTGACTATCGGCGCGATCGCGTGGCCGAAACACGGGAGACCCTGTTCGCTCTCGACCCCGCAGTGGTCGAGGGCCTCACGAATGGGCAGCGCCTGGGATTTACCCACGAGCGGCGTCTGGACCTGCTGCTCTCGCAGCTCTATGGGCCGGGCGGCGTCCGCCTCGCTTACAACCGCGGTCATTCCACGGGGGCCATGCAGACCTGGAACGAGCGGCGGGGTGATTGTCTTTCCATGACGGTACTGACCTACGCGGCAGCCAACGCCCTGGGGCTCACAGCGCACATGCAGGAGGTGCGGGTGCCTGTGATCGTCGATCGCCACGACGGCGTCGAGTTTGTCAATGGCCACGTCAATGTGTTCGTGCGCAACGAGTCGGATGTGGCCATCAATGGGAAGTCGTTCCGATCTGGCGGCATCGTCATCGATTTTGAGCCCCAGGTCGGAGCGCGCAATTCCGGCGACTGGCTCACGCAAGACAACATCCTCGCACGCTTCTACAACAATCGCGGCACCGAGTTCCTGGTGCAGCGCGACTACGGCCAAGCCTATGCTTACTATAAGGCGGCCATCGAGACCGATCCGACGTTCGTGCCCAGTTTCTCCAACCTGGCCCAGCTCTACAGCGTGCGCGGTCTGCTCCCCGCGTCTGAGCAATTGCTGCGCCATGCGCTGGCGCTGGGTGGCGACTCCTATGCACCATTGCGCACCCTGCACCGGTTGTTGACGGACCAGGCGCGCCTGTCCGAGGCGCAGGACGTCGCAAAGGCGCTGGCGAAACTGCAGGACGAAGACCCCTACTACTGGTTTGGCAAGGGACTGGTTGCCCTGCGCGAAGGTCGCAACGGCAACGCTGTCGACGCACTCGAGCGGGCGGCTGAACTGACGACCGGCTTTGAAGAAATTCACTACCACCTGGGCCTGGCCTACCTGCGCAACGGCCAGCGCAAGGAGGCGAGTCGGCAAATGGCTGCTCTGAGTGCGATCAACACCGAGGCGCCGGGACTGGCGGTGCTGAACAAGAAGATGGCGGGTCTGAACGCCGTTACCAGCCTGCAGTGAAATCAGGCGCTAATCTCATCGATAGTGCTGTCGTCCAGATGCCGCACATCGGCCCAGCCGACCAGGGTGAGTGACTCGGGCGTCCAGAGTAGCCGGTTGATGGCGGCATTGCCCAGTTCCCAGGTGCGGGGCGCCGAGATGTCCTGCTGGGTGGCGAGCCGGTACAACGCATCCATGATGCCGCCGTGCGCCACCAGCACAATTTGTTCGCCCAGGTGCTGGCTGGCCAGTGCGTGAAGGGTATCGGCCACGCGTTGGCGCAGTTGCACCAGGGACTCTCCCCCCTCGGGTGCAAAGTGGGGGTCCCGCTGGCGCCAGCGACGGGACTCGTCAGGCCAGTCGTTGGAGATCTGGGCGTAGGTCAGGCCTTCAAAAATGCCAAAGCCGCGTTCGCGCAGGCCCTGGTGCAAACGGACCTCGCGTGCCTGCAGCACAGGCGTTTTGGCGGCAATCGCCAGCGCGGTGGTTTTGGCGCGCAACAGGTCACTGGCGTAAATGGCGTCGATGGCCTCATCCGCCAGGGCATTCGCCACACGCTCGGCCTGCCAGCGCCCATGCGCGTTGAGGTCGATGTCGAGCTGCCCCTGGATGCGCGTGTCTACATTCCAGGCGGTCTCGCCGTGGCGTACGGCGATGATGCGGGTGGCGTTGCTCATAGCGACACCACCTGCAAACCCGAAAGCGTAGCCGCAGACAGCTCTTCGGTGTCAAAGGCCTTGTCGCCATTTTCATCAGGCACACCCGTTGCCTGGATGCCCTTGAAGTCATAACGGGAGTGGTCCATCAGGTGCGATGGCACTACGTTCTGCAACGCTGTAAACATGGTCTCGGTGCGTCCCGGATACTGGCGCTCCCACTGGTGCATCATGCGTTTGATCTCCTGGCGTTGCAGGTTTTCCTGGCTGCCACACAGCGAGCAGGGAATGATCGGGAACTGGCGGTGCTCCGCCCAGCGTGTGAGGTCTTTCTCGGCCACATACGCCAACGGCCGGATCACGATGTGGCCGCCATCGTCGCTCACCAGTTTGGGGGGCATGCCCTTCAACTTGCCGGCAAAAAACATGTTGAGGAAAAACGTCTGCAGCATGTCGTCGCGGTGGTGGCCCAGCGCAATCTTGGTGATCTTGAGTTCATCAGCCACCCGGTACAGAATGCCGCGGCGCAGGCGGCTGCACAGGCTGCACATGGTCTTGCCCTCGGGGACGATCTTCTTGACGATGCTGTAGGTGTCCTGCGTTTCGATGTGGTATTCGATGCCCAGGCTCTGCAGGTACTGCGGCAGGATATGGTCGGGAAAGCCCGGCTGTTTCTGGTCGAGGTTCACCCCCACCAGCTCAAACCGGATGGGCGCGCGCTGCTGCATTTTCAGCAGAATATCGAGCATGCCGTAGCTGTCCTTGCCGCCCGAGAGGCAGACCATGACACGGTCACCCTCTTCGATCATGTTGTAGTCGATGATGGCTTGCCCCATTTGCCGGCACAGGCGTTTTTCCAGCTTGTGGGTTTCGCGCTCAATCCTGGCGGAGTGGGTGGCTGGTGCGGCTTCGGTGTCGGCCCAGGCGACAGTCATGCTGGTATTTTCCATAACCGTCTATTTTCGCCGATGCCGCCGCGGCGCGCGGTGAGCACGGTCTTTAGGGTGCTACTCGGTCGGCAACGCGCGTGCGGAGCTGGTAAAGGCAATCGACCGTGCCATGGACAGGTCCGCATGAAAACCTTCCACGATCGGCGGGCTGGCGGGTTTGTCGGCCTTCCAGACAATCAGAAAGTTGGCTCCGGAGCCGCCGGCGTCGTCGCTGCGTGGCACGAACAGTTCCAGGGTGCCGAATGGCCCGATCACTTTGGGTGTGGGCACGTACTCGCGCAGACGCTTTCCATCGGTATCGAAGTATTGGGCCGACAGGACGCGAATCGGCAGCACCGGGTCGGTATTGCGCACGCTGACCGACACCGACACCAGGGTTTTGGCAGGCTGCCCTTTCTTGTTTACATCGCCGTGCCAGATGTGCGAATAGATGGGCAAATACAGTTCTTGGCCGAGCGACCTGCTGGGTGCTGTTTGCGCCGTCGCCAAGCCGCCGCATGCCACTACAAGCAGAAAAGCAAACCAGTGTTTCATGAAGTCTCCAGAAAATCCAGGCACCGAGTAGCGCAGGTTATCGCATTCTTACGGCACATGCCGATCTGTGCGAACAGACGTGGGGAAGGTGGCGAATTTTTTCATGAATCGCCGGTCGATCCAGTCTTTCCAGTGCCACACCCACGCACCCCAAAACCCGAGCCTGCCGCGTGAGGCTACGGCGTAACGGTCTCCCGTGCTGATGAGTGCCAGCCAGCGCGACTGAGGGTGGTAGGCGCGCAGGGGCTTGCCCTGCACGGCGCGGCGCAGGTTGTCGGCCAGCGGTACGCCCATGCGCACCGCGAACACCCCTGCCTTTTCCAGCGGGTAGTTCTGCATGGCGGCAATGTCTCCCGCGGCAAATATGTGCGGGTCGGTCACCGTTTGCAACTGGTCGTTGACGACGATAAAGCCCCCCGCGTTGAGCTCCAGGCCCGTGCCTTGCAGCCAGGGTGCGCCACCGGCTTGGGTAACCCACATCGCCTCATCCACCTCCAGGGTCAAGCCACTGGCGCAATGCAGGCGATCCGCTTCGGCCCGCACCACGTGCGCCTGCAGGTGCACGTGTACGCCGCGCTGCGCCAGCACTGCCGCAAACTTGTGCCGCACGCGCGCGTTGTGCGTAGGCAGGATCGCGTCCGCGGCGCTGAGCAGGTGAAACTCCAGCAGCGCAGCACTACGGCCCAATGCTGCAAGTTCGCGCTGCAGGCGGTATTGCATGGAAAGTACCAGTTCCACCCCACCGGCGCCAGCGCCCACCACCGCAATGCGCAAGACACCGGTGGTGCGTTGCTGCACGCGCTCGAGTAGAGCCAACCAGCGCGTGTTAAATCGGGTGATCGGTTTGACCGGGGTGGCAAACGTGTCCGCGCCAGGCACAGTGTGCATCTGGGGGGTCGAACCGATATTGATGGATAGGAGATCGTAGGGCACGGGCGGGCGGTTGCGGCACAGCACTGTGCCGTTGGTGCGGTCAACGCCTGTCACGTCGTCGCGGTACAGGCGTGCGCCAGCAAACACGGCCAGGCGACTCAGATCAATGTGGGCATCGTCATAGCTGTAGTGGCCCGACACGTAGCCCGGCAACATGCCGGAGTAGGGCGTGTGCACATCGGTACAAATCAGGGTCAGCCGTACGCCGGGCTCGGGTGCCATGCCAAAGCGTTTGAGCACCCCCACATGGCTGTGACCGCCGCCCACCAGAACAATGTCACGGGCAATGGGGTGGTAGGTGGATTGCATGTGCGGCAGGCGGCGCCCGGTCAAAGGGCTACCAGCGACCGGTCTCCACCCGGATCGCCACTTCGCAGTCGTCGAAGATTTCCAGTTTGGCAATCTTGACGCGCACGCCCTGTACGCCTGGGAGTTGCATCAGGCGGTTGGCGAGTTTGCCGATCAGGCTTTCGAGCAGATTGACGTGCTCGGCGGTGCACTCTTCGATGATGATGCGGCGCACCTTGCGGTAGTCCAGCACGTGGTGGATGTCGTCGTCGCGCGGCAGCAGCGGCTGTAGGCCCAGACTCAATTCGGCATCGACCTGAATCGGCTGTGGCTGGCCGATTTCGGTCTCCAGAATGCCGAGGCTGGCGTCAAAGCGCAGGCCGGTCAGCGTCAGGATCTGGGTGCCGGTGGTATTCATTTGCGCGTCACTCACATCAGGGAAAAGTCGCGCTCAAAGCGCATCAGGTGCTGGCCACCGTCGACCAGCAGTGTGGTCCCGGTGATGGACTGATTTTGCAGCGCAAACAACACGGTCGAGGCCACATCCTGCGCAGTGCTCGAGCGGCCCAGGGGCGAGAGTTTGTGCAGCGCCGCAAACTTGCTGTCGTCCAGCAGGTGACTGGTGAGCGTGAGGCCTGGTGCAACACCCACCACCCGCAACCGGGGACTGAGCGACATGGCCAGCATGGTGGTGGCGGCCTCGAGTGCGGCTTTGGACAGGGTGTAGCTGAAAAAGTCCGGGTTCTGGTTCCAGAGTTTCTGGTCAAGCAGATTCACGATGGCGCCGGTGGTGGTGGCTGCTACCCCGTCGGCTTGCGGAAAACGTTCGACCATGTGGGCGTGCAGCGCTTGCGACAGCAGCACAGCAGCCCCGGCATTGCTGCGCAGGTGCTTTTCCATGGCGGCAAAGCTGAAGGTTTGCGGCGTATCGTGCTCAAACGTAGAGGCGCTATTCACCAGCGCATCCACCTGACCCATTTGGGATACCACCGTGGGCAGCAGATTGCGCACGGCCGTCTCATTGCCCAGATTGCAGCGAAAAGCGGCTGCACCGCGCGTCAGCCGTGCGCAGTCAGCTACGGTCTTGGTAGCATCTTCGACCGAGTCGCGGTAGTGCACCGCGACCCGCCAACCGCTGGCTGCCAGCGCCAGCGCGATCTCGCGGCCCAGGCGTTTTGCGGCACCGGTGACCAATACAGTGGGTGCGGGGTGGGTGGCAGACATTGGGCGACAATCTCTTTTGATATGACGAACACCGCAAGTTTAACGACCCCACCTCCCGCTGCCGCTGCGCTGGACGCGCTGATTCGACAACGCATGCGGGAGAGCGGAGGCTGGATCGGCTTTGATGCCTTCATGGCGATGGCCTTGTACACGCCCGAGCTGGGCTACTACACCCGGGGCTCCCAGGTGTTTGGCGCCATGCCGCGTGGTGCAAGCGGCATCGCCGCCGGGCGGGCGGGGGCCGGCAGCGACTTCGTCACCGCGCCCGAGATGAGCCCGCTGTTTGGGCAGGCACTGGCGCGTCAGGTGGCCCAGGCGCTGCAGGCTACAGGGGTCGATGAGATCTGGGAATTTGGCGCCGGTTCGGGGGCTTTGGCGCTGCAGTTGCTCGATGCACTCGACGCGCTGCAGATGCCGGTGCGGCGCTATACCATCGTGGATCTCTCGGCGACGCTGCGCGAGCGCCAGCAGGTCGCCCTTGCACCGCATGCGGGCCGGGTGCAATGGGCGGATGCACTTCCCCCCATGATGTCCGGCGTGGTGGTGGGCAACGAGGTGCTGGACGCCATGCCGGTGAAACTGCTAGCCCGTGTGGGCGGGGTCTGGCACGAGCGTGGCGTGGTCTGGAACGACGGTGGTGGGGAGCCAGGCTTGGCATGGCAGGATCGTGTTACCGAACTGCGCCCCCCGCTGGAGATCCCCGGTGAACACGACTACCTGACCGAGATTCACCTGCAGGGCGACGCTTTTGTCCGCACCCTCGCAGACCGTTTGCAGCAAGGTGCCGTGTTCCTGCTCGACTATGGGTACCCCGAGGCAGAGTATTACCATGAACAGCGCCACATGGGCACGGTGATGTGCCATCGTGCCCACCAGGTCGATGCTAATCCGCTGGTGGACGTGGGATCGAAGGACATCACGGCGCACGTCAATTTCACGGGCGTGGCACTGGCCGCGCAGGACGCCGGGTTTCAGGTACTGGGCTACACCAACCAGGCGCACTTTCTGATGAATTGCGGCATCGCCGACGCGCTGCAGGCCTCCACCCAGGTGCAGCGCATTGCGGCGCAGCGGCTGATTCTGGAGCACGAGATGGGCGAGTTCTTCAAGGTGATTGGCCTGACCAAAGGCGCAGCGTGGGACGCCGTCGGCTTTTC
>CAJBVC010000499.1 GCA_903958915.1 uncultured beta proteobacterium | reverse complement strand
TTGACAACGTGGTTCGCTTCGGTGGTAACTACAACTTTGGCATGGCTAAGGTTGGTGCTGCTGTACAGATCGTTGACTACATGGGTAGCCGCACAGACACACAAACATTGTTCACAGTGGCAGTGCCTTTGGGCGCGATCGACCTTGGCGCAAGCTACGGCATTCGTAAGGTGGAAAGCTCCGTGTCGGCAAACACCAATGGCGACCGCGATGGTTTCCTGCTGTATGGTGCTTACAACTTCAGCAAGCGCACCGCTTTGAAGCTCCAATACAACAACGTGGACACCAGCGTTGTTGCTGGCCAAGAGCGTTCCAGCACGACATACATGTTGATGTCGCACAGCTTCTAATCCCTGTGCTGGCTTGATGCCAGTCTGGATAGAAACCAACCCCTCGGCAGTGATGCCCAGGGGTTTTTTCTTGGCTGCTCCGAATTTGATAGGTTGCGGCCCTGCAACAAAATCGTCATACATGGGCGATGAGCGCAAAGAATGCGCGCCTAAACGGTGCCAAATGCCCCAATATTTGGTTCAATGGTTACTGGATGACAAACGGCGGGTGTGTAGCCGCCTAGATAATTATTCGGTTTACTTTTTGGAGACAATCAAATGAAAAAAACACTGGTTGCCGTGGCCGTCCTGGCCGTGGCCGGCAGCGCCATGGCGCAAGTGAGCGTGAACGGCACGTTTAGTTTTGGCTACAAAGCCACCACCAGGGGCAATGCCGCCGGAACCCAGTCCAGTGGTCTGGGCGTAGACCAGTCCGAAATCCGTTTGTCTGCCAAGGAAGACTTGGGCAATGGCCAGAAAGTCGAGGCAAAACTGAGCTTTGCCGGAGCCGATCGCAGCGGCGAATCGTCCGAGCAGCCGTTTACTTATGCGAATAAAGGCGGCAGCAATGGCCCGGTGACCGGACGGGATGCCAGCTTGACCTACACCAATATGTCCATCGGACAATTCAAGTTGAGCACGTCGCAGGGTGGCGACTACTTTACCTCGGTAGCGGGCCTGGGTGTCTCTGGTCAGGGTGAGCCGCTGATCGAAATGGATGGCAAACTGCACGAAATCAAGGGCCCGAGCGACGCCATCAGCTACACGGTGCCGGTAGGCCCGGTGTACCTGAACGTTGAGCATTCCGAGAGCGGCTCGTTCCTGGGGGTAGGCAAAGGCAGCACGGGTAGCGACAAGCAGCGCAAAAACACGTATTCGGTGTATTACCAAGGTGGCCCGCTGACGCTGCTGGGTGCCTACCGCACGTACGACCGTGGTTTGTCGGGCCCTTGCACAGCGTCGGATTGCCCCGCTCTGAATGCCACCAAGGACAACCTGTACAACCTGCAAGCTGCCTACGATTTTGGCGTGGCCAAGGTCGGCCTGGCCTACCAGAATGTCAACGCCTCGGCAGGCATGCACCAGATTGACACCATGGTCAGCGTTGCGGCGCCCTTGGGACCCGTCACCGTTGCGGCCTCCTATTCGACCAGCGAGATGACCGACCCGCCAGATACCAATGCGTTCGCCAACATCGGCGCTGGTGGTGCCTGGGTGGCAACCCAGTACTCTGGCAAGACTGACGGCTATGCCTTTGGCGCCAAGTACGCCCTGAGCAAACGTACCAGCCTGCTGGCGCGTTACGCAACCTGGACGCACAGTGGCTACTCCCGCTACGAAGCCGACGGCCCCTTGAAGGCGGCGGCCTTGCAAACCTTTGGTGGCGCGGCCTACGCCTACGGTGTCGCCAAAGCCACCTTCGATGCCGCACCCAGCGCATCCACTGGCGCTGCCCTGCAGCAGGCAGGTGGTGCCATGCAGCAGGCATGGGCTGCCGCCAAAGCCGCATCAGCTGGCTTGACCGCCAGCAACTCTGCCAACGAGGCTGGCATCTATCTGATTCACACGTTCTGAAGCCTCTGAGGCTCGACCGATTTTCATGAGTTGATGGCCCTGGTGGGCAACTGCCGGGGCTTTTTTGTGCCTAAACTCAACAAACATGCCAGAACCCACACTCGCTTTGCACTCACGCGCATTTGCCCATATTG
>CAJBVC010000498.1 GCA_903958915.1 uncultured beta proteobacterium | reverse complement strand
GGCTTGACCTCCCCGGCCATGATCTTCAGGGCCTTCTCACCGTTGAGGGCCACCTTGGTCAGGTAATAGGGGTCGAGCACCTCGGTCAGTAGGTCGATGTTTTCGGGTGTGTCGTCGACAATCAATATCGTTTGCCGGTTTTTGGCGGTGCGGGCAGCGGTCATTTTTCTTCCTCGGGTGAGAGCGCAATATGCAGTGCCGAGGCGGCTTCTCGGAGCACTTCCAGCGCTTCTTCAAACTCATACTTGGCAATGCGTTTTTGCAGTTGCAGGCTGGCCTGTCCCTGGCCCGTGGCACGCAGCTTCTCGGCAATGCTGTCGGCCACCTTTGCCGCGCGTGAGTCATCGTCAGCCAGCAATGCGGCCAACTCCTGCAAATCCCTGGCGAGCACGCCAAGGTCCACCGGCACTGGTGCGGCAGCGGCATCCGATGCTGCGCTGGTGGAGCCAGTAGCGGCAGCAATCTGCGCCAGCAAAAGCTGCAACGCGTGCGCCATGCCCTCCAGCGCGGGCGGCAAAGCATCGGCGGGTCCGTGCCGAAGCAGCCCTTCGACCACCCCTGCGTGCGCCAGCAGTTGGGTGGCGCCGATGTTGCCCGCCAAGCCCTTGACGGTATGCGCCTCGCGCGTGGCCGTTTCCGTGTCCTGCTGGTCAATCGCCGTCTGGATGCGTGCCATGGCATCACTCTGGGTCTGGGCAAACCGGTCAATCAGCTTGCGCATGAGCTTGGTGTTTCCCCCCATGCGCCGCAGCGCCTGCGCCGTGTCCAGCGCCGCGATGTGGGGCAGGTCTGCCTTGGATGTGAGTGGCCGGGTGTCCGCGTCCGGCAACGCATGGGTCGCCGGATCGCTCGGTTGCACCCAGCGCGCCAGACTGACAAACAGCTGGTTGATGTCGATGGGCTTGCCAATATGGTCGTTCATGCCCGCCTCCAGGCACAGCTCCTTGTCGCCGCTCATGGCATTGGCGGTCATTGCCAGAATCGGAAGGTTATTGAAACGCCCATCGGCGCGGATTCGGCGGGTGGCCTCAAAACCATCCATCACCGGCATCTGGCAATCCATCAACACACCGTCATACGCGCTGCGCGCGACCATGCCGACCGCCTCGGCGCCGTTGTTGGCCACATCCACCCGCACCCCTGCGCCCTGCAAGATCTCGAGTGCCAATTCCTGATTCACCACGTTGTCTTCCACCAGCAGCAAGTAGGCGCCCCGCACCCGCTGTTCGGCTTCGTGGCTGGCCTCCTGGCGCTGCTGCTTGCGCCCAGGCGTCACCACATCTTTGCCCAAAGCACACAGAATGCTGTCCAACAGCGCCGATGGACCGACCGGCTTGAGCAGCAGCCCGTCGATTCGGGTGCCTCCGGCTTGCTCCATGAGTTCATCGCGGCTGTGGGCGGTGACCATCACAAAGGCCGGAATACCGCTCAATAACGGGTCATTGCGAAGCTGCCCAATGGTGGCCAGGCCATCCATTTCGGGCATCATCCAGTCCATCAACACCAGGCCAAATGGGCGCCCCGCGCTTTGCGCTTCGTGCAGCGCGGTGATCGCCTGCGCCCCGCTGCGTACCGCCATCGCATCGAACTTTTGCGACATCAGAATGGCCAGCATGATTTCGCGCGCACGGGCGTTGTCATCGACCACCAGAATTCGCAGCCCGGTCACGTCGTCGTCAAGCTGCGTGCGAACACGTTGCTCGGCCTGCAAACCGAAGCGGGCGGTGAACGTAAAAGTGCTGCCCTGCCCGAGGTGGCTTTGCACGCTGATGTCCCCCTCCATCAGCTCGACCAGGCGTTGGCTGATGGTCAGGCCCAAGCCGGTGCCACCGTATTTCCGGGTGGTTGACGCGTCGGCCTGGGAGAAGGCGCTAAACAGCTTGGCACGCTGCTCATCGCTTAGACCCACGCCGGTGTCGCTGATATCAAAGCGCAGCTGAATCGTCTCGGGCTTGGCCTCGGGCGCAAAGTCGAGCGTGTGGATGCCGACCGTGACCTCGCCGTGGTCGGTAAACTTGATGGCGTTGCCGACCAGGTTGACCAGCACCTGACCTAAGCGCAACGAGTCGCCAACCAGTGCTGTGGGCACATCGGGGCCGATGTCAAACAGCAGTTCCAGCCCCTTGTCCTGCGCCCGGACGATGCACAGATCGGCCAGGTTTTCCATCACGTCTTCCAGATGGAACTCTGCCGCCTCGAAGCGCATTTTGCCGGCCTCGATCTTGGAGAAATCAAGAATGTCGTTGATGATGCCCAGCAGATTGCGCGCCGCAGAGTCCACCTTTTCGATGTAATTGCGCTGCTTGGGGCTCAGGTCGGTTTGCAGCGCCAGATGCGACATCCCAATGATGGCATTCATGGGTGTGCGGATTTCGTGGCTCATGTTGGCCAGAAAGCCCGACTTCATGCGGGTCGCATCTTCGGCCAGCTCTTTGGCCTGGCGCATCAGTTCGGCGGCCTTGCGCTCTTGCGTCACATCATCAAACATCCACACCGTGCCCAGCGACAGGTCGTTCGCATCGATGGCGCTGCCACTGATGCGGCACCAGAAGCGGCTGCCATCCTTGCGGCACATTTCCTGGGTGCTGTAGTGAATCTCTCCGCGCAGGATGTCCTCATAGGGGCCATCGGTGAGCATCATGTCGGATGGATACCACACCCGCGGGGACTGCCCCACGAGGGCGCCCAGCGGCCAGCCAAACAACTCATCCAAGCGGTGATTGGCGCGCACGATCTTCCATTCCTTGATGAAGGCGATGCCCAAGGTTGCGGAGTCAAAAATGGCGGCTTGCTCGTCACTGACCTGGCGAATGGCCCGCTCCACCCGCTTTTGCTCCGAAATGTCGCGCATCGTCGCGATGAGCAGGGTGCGTTCATCATCCTCGGCCACATAGCACGACACATCAATGTCAAACAACACACCGTTGCTGCGGGTGAACTGGGTCTCGAACCGCATCGGACGTCCAGCGTTGCGCAGTTTTTCGACCACCGATTGCGCCGTGCCCTGAGACAAGCTCAGCATGAACGGCGCCGGGATCTTGATGCCCATGATGTTCTCTGCCGAGGTTTCCATCAGCGCCAGACCGGCTCGGTTGGCGTAGACCACCGACAAGGTGGTGGGGTCAGCCCAAAACATGGGTTCGGAATTTTCGACCACGGTGCGGTTGAAGAGGATTTTCTTCTCGTCCCGTTTGCGGTCGGTGATGTCAATCATCCACCCCAAAATACCGGGCGCGCCCTCATAGTCGGTGGGCATATAGGTCACCAAAAGGTCCCGCACCGAGCGGTTCGGGCAATACATCTGGATCTCCATATTGCTCACCGACCCATGGGCCTTGAGTTCGGCAACGATCTTTTCCCGTGTTTCTGGCCACACCAAGGCCTTGTCGGCGGCGTCGCCCACTTGCATGTCCAGCAAATCGATGGCCCGGGGATTGGCGAAACGGATGATCCCATCGGTCGCCACCGCCACCCCGACCGGTGCCGTGTCCAAAATGTGCTGCAGACGGTCGGCTTGGTCCTGCAGCTTCTTGAACAGGGCGTTGAGCGTCTGCCCTGCCAAAGAAGCGTTGACCAGGAGAAACACCAGCAATTGCGCCCACAAGCTGCCGGTCAGGTGCCGGATGCGCATGCCATCGCTCACCGGGTCGATGGGCCGACCCATGGCCCACACATCGTCGACAAAACGCAGCACAAAGAGAATGCCCATGACGGCGAACGGCCACAACAACGTGAGCGCCATCTTGTGGCTCCAGTTCCTGCGCAGTAGTTTGTAGCTGCGCACAAAGGCCACCAGCGAGATGTAGCCGGATACACACATCACGCTGGCAATTGCCGGGCTGCGCATTCCCACGGCCAGCCCCAGCCCCAGAATGGCGCTGAAGGCCAGCAGAGTGAAGGCCACATGTCGGCCGACTCTGCAGCGCTCGCCATGCAGCTCCTGCATGCCGGTGTTGAACAGAAAAACACTGCACAAAATTGACAAATAGGACAAGTTGAAGGCCTGGTAATACTCCAGCAGACTGATCCCCGCGGGTCGAAACTGCGCTGCCACATCGCCTGCCACCACCATGGCGTTAGCCGCGCAGAAATAGAAGGCCGCTCTGCGCGAAATATTCAGGTTGATGCCCATGAAGGACCAGCCCATTGCCGCCAGCGCAGCCACAATCGAAATGATGCGCGACAGCGTATCGATTTCACCAACCGGTATGTTCATCTCCATCATGGTCCTATAGTGAGTCGTCGGCTATTTCTGCATGCAAAGCGTACGGCAGATTCACGGTGAGGGTGGTCGTGCCCTGCGCGTCCGAGGTGGACATGGCAATGCTGCCCTGCTGCGTGGTGGCGATAAGTTGGGCAGAAAACGTCCCCAGGCCGGTTCCACCCGGCTTGCCCGAGGTCGTGAATTTGTCAAAAAAGGTGTTGCGTATATCGGCGGGGACCACACCGTCGTTGGTGATGGCGATGGTGACCCGGTCCTCCAACAACGCCAACTCGATCTGTACCGTGGTTTGGGCCTGCGCCGCCTCCATGGCATTTTTCAAAAGATTGTTAAACATGGAGTAGCACAGCAACTCATCACCGAAAACCCGCAGCGCGCTGCTTGCCTCGACTGGCTCCCCCTGGAGCGACAGCGCGACATTGATCCCCCGCGAGAACAACTCGGATGCCATCTCCTTGATGACGCGCTGCAGCAGTGGCACCAGATCCACCGGGTTGGGGTTGAACTCGTAGGTTCCCTGTTCCATCTTGTAGAGATCGAGCGACAGATGCACCATGTTCAAGACGCTGTAGGCCGACTGCTCGATGTACTTGATGACTTCCTTGTGCGCGTCGGCAAGCGTGGGGTCTTCCAGCAGGTTGGCTGAGAAGCTGATGATGCCCGCCAGCGGGTTCTTCAAATCATGTTGCGCAATGCGGTCCACCTCTTCGCGCAGCCGCAGGTTGTCTTCCAGAACCGCATTTTTTTCAATCAGCGCGATACGGTTGCGCTTGAGTTCCGCAAACGAGCGCCGCAGTTTCAGGTGGGTGTCAATGCGCGCCTTGAGAATGGGCGGGTCGGCTGGTTTGGTGACAAAGTCCACCGCACCCACCGCAAAACCTTTGGTCACATCGGTGGCTTCACTCATTGCCGTCAGAAAAATCACGGGCACGTCGGCGCTGGCCGGGTTGGCCTTGATCTGGCGGCAGACCTCAAAACCGTCCATCTCCGGCATCATCACGTCCAGCAAAATGAGGTCCGGAATCTTTCCCTGCCCCAGGATCTTCAAGGCGCGCTCGCCACTGCTGGCGACCTTGACCTGGTAGTCATTGCTCAACAGTTCCACCATGACATCGAGGTTGTCCGTCACGTCGTCGACCACCAGTAAGGTGGGTTTGCTGGCCGCGTCCACCACCGGCCCCTCAGGCTCTACAAATTTCTTGCTGCGGGTCTTCAAAATGGGCGGGGCGCTAGGGTTGGCGCTCAAGGACTTGGGCCGGGGTTGTTCAATGACTCGCCTGATCTTGGACTCCAGCGCCCCGATGCTGAACGGCTTGACCATGTAACCCGACACCCCCGCCTCAATGGCGATTTGCACCTGGTGCCGCTCGGTCTCGGCGGTCATCATGAGCACTGGCAGGTTGGCATGCCGGGCGCTCTCGCGAATCTTCTTCAACAGATCCAGCCCGTTCATCACTGGCATGTTCCAGTCTGAAATGACCACATCCACCGGCTGATTCTGAAGCATGCGCCACGCCTCGGCCCCGTTGACAGCGGTCAGCACCGTTTTGACGCCGATCTGGCCCAGGCTATTGGTCAATATGCGCCGCATGCCCTCCATATCGTCGACCACCAGAAAGACCAAGTTGTAGTGCACTATTGTTCCCCTGTGGCTTGGTTAGGAAGGGCTGCTGGCGCAATTCTGACACTCTAATGTCAATCCTGCAGCGCCGCGTACACCAGATTGCGAAACAGCGGGCGGTAGTAGTCACGCTGGTTGGGGGCCTGGTTCATCAGAATGGCGAAAAAGTCTTTGACGGGATCCACAAAAAAGGTGGTGCCTGCAATGCCGCCCCAGAAGTACAGGCCCTTGGAGCCCGGGTTGGCTGCCACGCCCTCTTCCAGACGCACGGCAAAACCCAGACCAAAACCGTGGCCCGGCGCCAGCAGTTCACCCGAACGTCCGGCGCGGTGAACGCCAATGCCGCCCAGGTGGTCTGCAGTCATATAGCGCACGGTGTTGGGTGCCAACAGACGCACTCCGCCCAGTTCACCGCCGTTTTGCAAGAGCTGCAAAAACCGCGCGTAATCCTGGGCTGTGGAGACCAGTCCGCCGCCCGCCGACTCCAGGGCAACGGGCTGGCGAATGTCTATGAGTTTGATGGACATGCCCCCATCGGGATCCTTTGCGAAGGGCTCGGCAATGCGGTGGTGGTTCTCCTTCGGCACGGCAAACCCGGTGTCCACCATACCCAGGGGGGCAAAGACCTGCTCTTGCAGGAATGCGCCCAGGCTTTGGCCCGCCACCACTTCCAGCAAGGCACCCAAGAGGTCGGTGGCGCGGCTGTACTCCCACACGGTGCCCGGCTCGAATGCCAGCGGCATGGCGGCCAGCGCCTTGGCAAAATCACGGTTGCTACGGTCCCGCGAGGCCAGACGCGCCTGGGCGTATTGGCGCTGGATCGGCTCGTTCCCGAGAATTTCATAAGTAAACCCCGCCGTGTGGCGCAACAGGTCCTGCACCGTAGGCACCGCTTTGGGTTTTTGCAGCACCGCGTGACCGTCCACATGGGCCATCACCTGTGCCCCGGCAAACTCCGGCAGGTAGCGTGCGATGGGGTCACTGAGCATCAGTTTGCCCTGCTCCATCAGCATCATGATGGCCACCGAGACGATCGGCTTGGTCATGGAGTAGATGCGAAAGATCGAGTCCAACGCCATGGGTACGGCGTCCTGGGGGTTTTGCCAGCCCACCGACTCGTGGAGCACCACCTGCCCGCGGCGCGAGATCAGCGCGACGGCGCCCGGCAAGCGCTTGCGATCAACTTCTGCCTGTAAAAAGTCCATCAGATGCTGGGTGCGATCAGGGAAAAACCCCAGGCGCTGGGCGGCGGCGGCGTCGATCATCAAATCTCCCGAAAATGTAAATTACTATCAATTCAATAGCATCTTACGCACATTCTACGGCCGTGCGGGGCACTTTTCTTCCAGTTTTTGCGCGCTCTGCATGGCGATTCGACAATACCCAACGACTGGCCAAAAACACCTTGCAAAACTCCAGAAGTGAGACTATAGTGATATCACTTTGATCTCAAATGGAGTTTGATATGCCCCGTACTCTCACACCTTCCGGCGCCACATTGCGTGAAGTTGAAAAGTCGTCTTTGCCAGGCTTGCCGATGGTTGGCCTGGCAGTCACGATGTGGCTGTTCGTCTTCTGGTCTGGGTTTCAGATCGCGGCCCACCAGCAAATGACCTACTTCTGGAATTTGCTACTCATCCTGCCAGCCATCTTCATTCTCGCCGGTCTATACATGCTGCAGCCCAAAGAAGCGGCGATCCTCACCTTCTTCGGCCGTTACTCCGGCACCGACCGCGGCGAAGGCCTGCGCTGGGCCAATCCGTTCTACATGAAGCGCCGCATTTCACTGCGTGCACGCAACCTCAATGTGCCCACCCTCAAGGTCAATGACCAGCGCGGCAACCCGATTGAAATTGGCGCCGTGGTGGTCTGGAGCGTGCAGGACACCGCCAAAGCGGTATTCGAGGTAGACGACTTTGAGCGCTATGTGCAGGTACAAGCCGAGGCGGCCTTGCGGCATCTGGCATCGGTCTATCCCTACGACGAAGGCGAGGTGTCAGAGACCCCAGTGACCACCCTGCGTGGGGGGTTGGAGGAAGTGTCGGAAGCGCTGCGTAAGGAACTGCAGACGCGGTTCGAGCGTTCAGGCATTGACGTACCCGACGCCAAGTTGACCCACCTGGCCTATGCGCCAGAAATCGCCCAGGTGATGTTGCGGCGCCAGCAGGCCGAGGCCATTATTTCGGCACGCAGCAAGATCGTGCTGGGCGCAGTGAGCATGGTTGAAGCTGCGCTCAAGGGACTCTCGGAGCGCGGTATCGTGGTACTGGATGACGAGCGCAAGGCCGCCATGGTCTCCAACCTGCTGGTGGTCCTGTGCTCTGACAAGGAGACACAGCCCATTGTGAATGCGGGCACACTGTACAACTGAGATTCCGGTCACCAACGCAGACTGCAAAATAGCCGCATGGCCAGCCCCGGTAAGAAATCGTTTCCCCTGCGTATTGATCCTGCGCTGTGGCTGGCCATCGAGCGCCTGGCTGCGCAGGAGATCCGCAGTGCCAACGCCCAGGTGGAATACCTGTTGCGCGAGGCACTGACGCAACGGGGCATCCGGATCAAGGTCGTACCCGACGCCGGCGATCCAACCTCAGCGGACCCGCCAGTCGAAGCCGGGGGTGGATCCGGTTCGGGGTGAATTACGCGCCGTTGCCATAGCGCAGCCGTGCCAGCGCAGCCCCCTGCGCCAGCGCCTGGAGTTTCTTCACGGCCACATCGCGGCTCATGGGCGCCAGACCACAGTTGGTACAGGGAAAGATGCGGTTGCGCGGCACATGCTGCAAGGCCACACCGATGGTGTCAGCCACCTGCTCGGGCGTTTCGATCACTTCGCTGGCGACATCGATCACACCGACCATCACGTCCTTGTCCTTGAGCAACGCCATCAAATCGGGCGGCACATGCGAGTGGTAGCACTCCAGGCTCACCTGCTGAATGGAACTTGCCGCCAGCGCCGGAAAGACTTCGGCGTATTGCCGCCACTCCTGGCCCAAGGTCTCCTTCCAGTCGGTATTGGCCTTGATGCCGTAGCCGTAGCAGATATGCACCGCCGTGGTACAGGTCAGCCCCCTTGCGGCCACCTAGAGAGCCTTGACGCCCCAGTCGGCCGCGTCCTGCAGGTAGACGTTAAACGCCGGTTCATCGAACTGGATGATGTCGACCCCATCGGCCTGCAATGCCAGCGCTTCCTGGTTGAGC
>CAJBVC010000497.1 GCA_903958915.1 uncultured beta proteobacterium | reverse complement strand
ACGCCTTGTTTGCTTCAGCCATGCGGTGAACTTCGTCACGCTTCTTCATGGCGCCACCGCGACCCTCAGTGGCCTCCAGCAGTTCATTCGCCAGGCGCTGCGCCATGGATTTTTCGCCACGCTTGCGGGCGGCTTCCTTGATCCAGCGCATGGAAAGCGCCAAACGACGCACCGGACGCACTTCGACGGGCACCTGGTAGTTGGCACCACCAACACGACGGGATTTCACCTCGACCATGGGCTTGACGTTGTTTATCGCAACGCTGAATGCCTCGACCGGGTCTTTATCTGGGTGTTTTTTCTCAATCAGTTCCAGAGCGCCGTAAATAATGCGCTCTGCAACCGCTTTTTTGCCGCCTTCCATGATCACGTTCATGAATTTGGACAGTTCTACATTGCCGAACTAGGGATCCGGCAGAATTTCACGTTTAGGGACTTCGCGACGACGTGGCATTTTTTCACCTCTTTGCTTCAGTTGGCACCCTTACAGGCACCGCGAGAGTTACTCTGAACCCTCACTTACTCGACCCACCCAAACGATTTCGGGCTTCGGGCCACTACGCTGCATCACCGCGCCACGCGGGAAACAGCACCGACTTACACGACGACTTCAAGCAGAATTTACTTGGACGCCTTGGGCCTCTTGGCACCGTACTTGGAGCGCGACTGCTTGCGGTCTTTCACGCCTTGCAAGTCAAGCGAACCGCGCACGATGTGGTAGCGCACACCGGGCAAGTCCTTGACACGACCGCCGCGCACCAGCACTACGCTGTGCTCCTGCAGGTTGTGGCCTTCACCGCCGATGTAGGAAATCACTTCAAACCCGTTGGTCAGGCGCACTTTGGCGACTTTACGCAAAGCGGAGTTCGGCTTTTTGGGCGTTGTGGTGTACACACGGGTGCACACACCGCGACGCTGCGGAGAGTTCTGCATCGCAGGACTCTTCGACTTGATGGTCTCGACCTCACGGCCTTGACGCACGAGCTGGTTAATGGTTGGCATTGATAAAACGTCCCTAAACGTTTGGAATTAGTACGAAAACGTGAATCCCTTCGGAATTTCCGAAAAGCCTTCTACTGTACCAGACCCTGGGTTTTCCCGCAATAAGAACCTGACTTGGTAGCCCAGATTCAGCGAATCCACAAGCGCATGGCATCCCAGGCGCGGCCAAAAATCCCCGCCTGCTCGACCGGTTCAAGCGCAAGCAGGGGCACTTCCACCACGGTTTGGTCGCCCAACAACACCTGAAGAGTGGCCAGTTGCTGGTTCTTGGCAATGGGTGCCACCAACGGTTCCGTGCGAACTATCTGGGTCTTCAATTTGGCTGCGCTACCGCCAAGAACAGCCACCACGATGGGTGACGAACGCCCCACTTTGACCGTGGACGTCACACCCTTCCAGACATTGGACGTAGTGACTGCCTGGCCCCCTTCAAAGAGCTTGACTGCCTCATAAGCGGTAAAGCCCCAGTTCAACAGCTTTTGAGACTCGTTGGCGCGGGCATTTTCGTTGGCTGTGCCCAACACGATGGACAGCAGGCGACGACTGCCCCCGGTTGTCGCAGCGCCATTTGCCGGCGTCGATGCAGCCAGATTGACCATTTCACGACGAGCGGTTGCCACCATGCAATAGCCAGCCGCCTCGGTATAGCCGGTCTTTAAGCCATCCACGGTCGGATCGCGAAACAGCAGCAGGTTACGGTTGCTGTCGTTGGCAGCAGGCCTTCCAGGGTAGCGGTACTTCTTGATCGCGTAATAACCCACGTAATCGGGAAAGTCTGCCATCAGGCGGGTGGCCAGAATGCTCAGGTCGCGCGCTGTCGTGGTGTGCCCGGCCTCGGTCAGGCCTTCCGGGTTCTTGTAGCCAGTCGACTTCATTCCCAACACTTTGGCCTGCTCGTTCATCATCTGGACGAATCGCTCTGCGGTTCCGCCTACGCCTTCGGCCAGCGCCATGGTCGCGTCGTTACCGCTTTGCACAATCATGCCCTTGATCAAATCTTCCACTGGAACCTGCATCTTCGGGTCGATAAACATGCGTGAGCCTGGCATCTTCCAGGCGCGCTCGCTT
>CAJBVC010000496.1 GCA_903958915.1 uncultured beta proteobacterium | reverse complement strand
TGCCAGGGGCAACCCCAACGAGAAGGTCAGATCCGACCGGTTAGCGCTCTCCCAGCTACGCCCCAGGCGGCCCCGGCCGGCGTTTTGGTGCTCTGCCACCAACAGCACGGGCGCAGTCTCGCCCGAACGCACGCGACGCATCAACTCGCTGTTGGTGGAGTCCACCTCCGACAGCACTTCCACCGTAAACCCCGGCAAAAGAAGCACCACCGCCTCCCAGACCGCCTCACCCGGCCAGATCATGATCCACACTCCGCGCGGTATACGATGGCATCTATCAGGAATGCCGTGGGACCGGCTCTGCCGGACCACTGGCGTTGCCCCCTGCAAGGGGGAAGGCGGCGACAGCCGACACAGGGGTGCTTCACTTCTTCGGCGCCAGCAGGGTGCCACGGCAATTGGCGGCACCGCACCAGCACGGATGCTCGGCTTTGAGCTTCTTCGTATAGCGTTCTTCCAGCATCAGCCCATAGTCGTAATTCAATTCCTCACCGGGCGCAATGTCGCGCAGAGCCTTGATGAAAATGCGCCCGTCCACCTCATCAGCTTCGCAATTGCCGTCGCACGAATGGTTGATCCAGCGCGAAGAGTTGCCACCCACCTTGGCGTCAATCACGTGGGTTGCATCAATGTGAAAGTAAAACGTGTGGTTGGGGTCCTTCGGGTCGTGCGGATGGCGTGCCTGGGCTTCTTCCCAGGTAATGATCTCCCCAACGTACTCGATGATGGTCTCGCCCTCTCCGATATCCTGCAGCGCAAACACACCCTTGCCATGGATGCCGGAGCGACGGGTTTGAATCTTGCGGTTGTCGCCACGGGGCATGGTTTTGCTCACGGTTGTTCCTTCTTATCTGGACGTCAGGAAAGTGGACTCGAAAAATTTGGTATGGTGAACCGTATGGGCGTGCGTGTGCGCGCTCACGTATGCGTGTGCGCCTGCGCGCACGCGAGAAACGGATTGTAGTCAGATGAAAAACGAAGTTGTGAATAAAACATTGGTCATTGCAGAAAAGCCTTCTGTCGCTCAGGACATCGTGCGGGCCCTAACCCCTACTGCGGGCAAGTTCGAAAAGCACGATGAATATTTTGAGAGCGACAGCTATGTCGTCTCCAGCGCGGTGGGCCACCTGGTGGAAATTCAGGCGCCTGAAGAGTTCGAGGTCAAGCGCGGCAAGTGGAGCTTTGCCAATCTGCCGGTCATTCCGCCGCACTTTGACCTCAAGCCGGTCGACAAAACCAAAACACGCCTGAATGCGGTGGTGCGACTGGCCAAGCGCAAGGACATTGACAAAATCGTCAACGCCTGCGACGCCGGGCGCGAAGGGGAACTGATCTTTCGCCTGATTGAGCAATATGCCGGAGGTGCCAAGCCGCTTGGCAAGCCGGTGTCACGCCTGTGGCTGCAATCGATGACACCGCAAGCCATCCGCGACGGGTTTGAATCCTTGCGCACCACTGCCCAGATGCAACCCCTGGCCGATGCCGCCCGCTGCCGCAGCGAAGCGGAC
>CAJBVC010000495.1 GCA_903958915.1 uncultured beta proteobacterium | reverse complement strand
TTGCTGGTGGAAGCGTTTCTCTATGAGGAACAGACCCGGCGCGGCATTTCCATCAAGCATTGGGAAGAATTTGAAGATGTGGCCGACCACTGCACCGTCTGCCACAAGTGCCTGTCACCCTGCCCGGTGAAGATCGATTTTGGCGATGTCACCATGAACATGCGCAACCTGCTGCGCAAGATGGGTAAAAAATCGTTCAACCCCGGCAACGCCGCGGCCATGTTTTTCCTGAGTGCGACCAACCCCCAGACTATCAAACTGGTGCGCGCCGGCATGGTGGGCATTGGCTTCAAGGTGCAGCGCCTGGCCAATCAGGTGTTGCGGCTTGCGGCAAAGCGTCAGACCGCCAGCCCTCCGGCCACCGTTGGCTCTGCGCCCATCAAAGAGCAGGTGATCCATTTCATCAACAAGAAAATGCCCGGCGGCCTGCCCAAGAAAACGGCGCGCGCGCTGCTGGACATTGAAGACGCCGACTACGTGCCCATCATCCGCAACCCGCAAGCAACCACGGCCGACACCGAGGCGGTGTTCTATTTCCCGGGGTGTGGCTCGGAGCGGTTGTTCAGCCAGGTGGGGCTGGCCACGCAAGCCATGCTCTGGCATGCTGGGGTGCAAACCGTGTTGCCACCGGGCTACCTGTGCTGCGGCTACCCGCAGCGCGGCTCGGGCCAGTTTGACAAGGCTGAGAAGATCATCACCGACAACCGCGTGCTGTTCCACCGCGTGGCCAACACGCTGAACTACCTCGACATCAAGACCGTGGTGGTGAGCTGCGGAACCTGTTATGACCAGTTGCAGGGTTACAAGTTTGAGGACATCTTTCCTGGTTGCCGCATCATCGACATCCACGAGTACCTGCTGGAGAAGGGCATCACCCTGGTGCCCGATGGTGGTGCCGGTGCGGGCTACCTGTACCACGAGCCTTGCCACAACCCGATGAAATTGCAGGACTCGCTCAAGACGGTGAAGGCCCTGGTGGGCGACGCGGTGCTGAAGAATGAACGCTGCTGCGGCGAAAGCGGCACCCTGGGCGTGACCCGCCCTGACATCTCCACCCAGGTGCGTTTTCGCAAGGAAGAAGAGATCAGAAAAGGCGAGGTGGCGTTGCGTGCGCTCACCGCACACGCAGACGGCGCCCAGGCCAAGCCGGGCAACATCAAAATCCTCACCAGCTGCCCCAGTTGCCTGCAAGGCCTCACGCGCTATGGCAACGACCTGCAAAACGGCCTGCTGGAGGCCGACTACATCGTGGTGGAGATGGCCAACCAGATTCTGGGCACCAACTGGCTGCCCGAGTACGTGCAGATGGCCAATGCCGGAGGCATTGAGCGAGTGCTGGTGTAGGGAAGTCGTCGATTCAAAGCCGCGAAAAACTGCTCAGCGTGCTGTCGGCCCCTTCTGAGTTGGTGGCGGCAACGTCATCGGCAAGCAATATCGACGCGTTGCGGACGCGGTTGGACAGTTCACGGGCGATGTTTCTGGTGATCGTCAATGCGGTGATGGGGCGGTGCTCAATCAGGGTGGCAATCGCCGCCTTGTCCAGGTGCATGGCCCGCACCGCGGTGTCGGCACGCGCAGTGGCAGAGCGCAGCTTGCCGTCGATGTAGCCCATCTCGCCAACGAACTGACCTGGCCCGACCGTCGCCAGACGCGGTGAATCCGGGCCACTGTTCCCGGCCAGAATGCTCACTGTGCCGTCCTCCAGCAGCCAGAGTCCATCTGCTACGGCGTGCTGTTTGAAGAGCACCTCGCCTGGGGCCACCTCGCGCCGCTCACCGAGCGCGAGCACCGCGGCAATTTCCTCGGTATCCAGCTGGTCGAGCAACTGGTTTTGCTCCAGTGCTACCGCATGCACCGTGTGGCCGTTTTGCATGGAGGCTCGCAACACCCATTCTTCGCACAGTTCCAGCCCACGGTCCAGGTCTACGCGTTGCTCTACCTCCATCAGAGGGTGCAAGCTGTCCTTCAGCTCGCGTGACGTCGTGTGCTGCACGCCGGTGAGCACCACCATCAGTTTGCGATCTGCCAACGCACGCACCACCCACTGCAAGGCACTCAGGCCGCTGGGGTCGACATCGTGCACGCGGCTTACATCGATCACCACCGCGACGGCAGCGCCATCAAGCTCTGCCACCAACTGGGTCAGCCGCGTGCTGTTGCCAAAGAACAGATGCCCGGTCAAACGCAAGATGCCCACATGGCAGCGCAAGTGGCCCAGCATGTTGCTCTGGCTTGCACTACGCACCCGGCGCGAGCGGTACTGGTCCATGTAAGCCCATTGCGCAGTCAGATTTCGGGAGACCCGCCGCAGCACGGCCAGCGCCGACAGCCCAATGCCCAGAAAGCATGCCCATATCAGGCTGCCAAAAAAGCCGGCCAGTGAAATCACCACGGTGATCCAGAAACCAAGGTCTGTCGCCCCGGCGGTGTGCAGGCTTCGGCTTGCGGCCATCTGCTTCAGACGCTCCAGAAAAAGCGTGTCCACCATGAACGGTGCCTGCAGCAAAAACAAGCCGGCCATTACCCCCGCGGGCAGCGACAACAGCCAACTGCTGAGCACCAGCACCAGTGCACCAGTGAGCACTGCGCCTGTCAGGGCCGCCAGGCTGCCTCGTGCGCCGCTATTCCAGCTGGCCAGGCAGCGAATTGGGCTGGCGGTGCAGGGCACTCCACCGAGCACGGCCCCCACCAGGTTGGAGCCCCCCAGCACCAGCAGCTGGCGATTGGCGTCCACGCTCAGCCCATGCCGCGTCTCCATCAGGGCGATGGTAGTGAAAGTCTCCAGAATCATCACCAGCGCCAGTGCCACCGCGCCAGGCAACCCCACGATCAGAAGGTGCCCCAGGTCGTGGTCCAGCAGCGCTGGCCACAGGCCGATGGCGAGCCAGCCGGTCTCCACCGTCGCGGGCGCATAGCCCCCCAACGCCGAAGGCGCCAGACCCATGGCAATCGCTATTCCAATCAGTGCCGAGGCCAGCGTGGCCGGAACATGCAGCAGCAGCCGCACCCGACTTTGCAATGGCGGCCAGGCCAGGTAACACAGAAGCATGGCGCCGGCCGTGAACGCCTCCAACCACACGCTGTGGAGCAATTGCTGTGCAGCCAGCCACACCAGCAGCAGGGCCGAGCTGTTGCCAATGCCTGCGGTCACCGTGCTGGGAATCATCTTGAAAATATTGCCCAGCTTCAGAAAACCAGCCACAACGATCAGGCAGCTCGCCGCCGTAAACAGCACACTGCCTGCGGCCAACCCCAGCACGAGTTGCTGTGGCGAGAACGCGCCCGTTGCAGCGGATGCCCCGTCAGCCGCCAGGCCCAATTGCATTACCAGACCGATGTATGCCAGAAGGGACGCGGTCCGCGACGAGGCGTGAACGGCCGGGTGGCCGCCCAGACATAAACCCACGATGGGGACCACCGCCACGGTGACCATCGTTGCCCAGAATGCGGCTGCCGACGCCTGATGGCCGAGCAACCCCGCAAACAGGAGGATCGGGACGATCGAAGACGAGATTCCCAACAGGGTGGACTCCACGCCGCCCTGTACCTCGGCGCGAAAAGTGGACTGCTCGTGCAAGGCCGCCAGTTCAGCCATTACACGCCCTGCCGCAGTTGCGACAAGCTCGGCACCTCAAGGCTGCACCCCGGGCACACGGTGTGCAGTGCGGCCGAGTCGCCAAGGTCGTGCCGCACCATCGGCGTGGCGTACTGGTGCAGGGCAGTCACCAGCACCCTGCCAGTGTGTGCATGTTCTGCATCTGCACTTGGCGCCACCGCTTTGCCGTTGTCGTCCACCACTTCCAGCATCACATTGCCCACAGCCACATGAAAGTGATCGTCGCTGCGCGGGCACTGGTAGGCCAGCGGGCCACATTCCAGGCAGGTGTAGCGGTGGCGCACGCTGGCGCCGAGTTGCTTGCGTGCTTTGCTGCGCAGCTTGTCTGAGACCTGCGCACCATAGGTCAATATCTGGCGCACCTCGGGCAGCTTCAGGCGCAGGCTGCGCGCTTCATCCAACAGGTCGTCCAGCACCTGCGGAGTCACGGTCAGGTAGGTCAAACGGGTTTCCTGCAGCCAGCGCAGGTGTTGAAGTTTGGTAAACAGCTGGAGCTGGCGCAACAGTTGCGGCCCACAGCCGTTTTCCAGCGAGGGTGGCAC
>CAJBVC010000494.1 GCA_903958915.1 uncultured beta proteobacterium | reverse complement strand
GGCTTCGAGAACTTCAGGAAAACTCTGGTACGGCAGACTCGCGTTGTCTACGAAGTCAACAGCGAACAGATAATTGTGCATATGTTCATTCATACCAAAAGAGACTTTAAAACTCACCTGGAGATGAGACTTCTGTCCCCAGCGTAAGACCGCTGCACGCACAAACTGGCCGTCACATAGCCCGCCCACCGTTGCACTCACCGCACCGCCACAAAAATTTCCCCCGCCCAAACCGACAGTTTTCAGCACTATTCGCTTGCCATTCACCTTGCAACATCTTTTTGTTAGTTGACGGTCTCGGCCCGAAACCGCATCGCTGCAAGCGAGAAAGCGGAAACCACACCCAAAGCCTTCTTGGGGAGTGCCTTGCCAACATTTCTATTTTCGCAAAGACCTGGATCGGTTGGCCTTTGGCTTCTTTGGCAGTTCCCGCTCGCGGGAAGGCCTGGCTATCGCAACTCCGATCATGGCTGTCTGTTCAAGGCGAGCCAACGTATCCACATACGACATGAATCGATGAAGATAGTCCGGCGATAGCGAACTCATGATCGATAAGGAGCGCAACGCCACCCGTTGGGAATTCAGCGGTCCAGCGTTCGTTGGCACATTGGCCAAGGCCTGATTGATCTCCTTGCGCGCACTGAGTTTTGACCAGGTATTGCGGAACGCCACAACGGATTTCAGCTCGTGGCCAGAGTCCGCGACCTCACTACGCACCGGGTTGACTTGACTAGGTCGATGCTCCAGGCGAGCAACTAACATAGCTAACGAACCTGAAGGCGCGTCATTTCGGCAAACGTGACTGTTTGCAGATAGCCGATCCTGTTCGCGTTCAATGCGTGCTCGACAAGCACCAATGGCCGATAGTACTTTCGCATCCAGAAGATCCTTGACCCTTCCCTGGCAGTCACGTGCCTTCTCCGCTAGCCGCTCCAGATGATGAAACCACACGGGGTCAAGTCGATCTGCACCCAATTGCCTCAGCGCTTCAATTTGGAGAAATGCGTCGGAGCAATCGTGGTCTGGCACTGCGATCGCCGGTGTGTTTGGCTGCTCAGTCACTGGCTTGCGTCTTGGCTTGTACAGCCTTGGGTACCGGCGACATTTCAACACGACGGTTTTGCGCCCGTCCAGGCTCACTGTCGTTGGATGCGATGGGCTGCTCCGATCCAAAGGCTGCTGCAAACACCATGGATGAAGGCATCCCTTCCGTCACCATGGCACGGGTAACTGTCAATGCACGCTGCGCCGAGAGTTCCCAGTTGTCGGCAAACTGGGTATTGCCACCCCGAATCGAACGATCGTCCGTAAACCCGCTGACCATCATCATTTCATCGCGCGACGCCAGATAGGAGCGCAGCGGCATTACCAAACTACTGAGCAACTTTCTTCCCTCGGGCTGCAACTCATCCGAGTTCACGGCAAAAAGGAACCTGCCGCTGATGCCAATGCGCCCGTCATTCAGCGTGATGCGCCCGGAAGCCAAAGGAATCGCCAACGCCTTCTCCAGTGAAATGCGACGCTGCTCTTCCATCTGCCGCTTCTTGACCTCCGCCTCCAAATGGGTCGCAAGATCCAGGTGGGCCATCAGTACACCCACCAGCAGCAGCACAAAAGCTCCCAGCAAGCCTGACATCAGGTCCCCGAAAACGGCCCATATCGGGGCCGTTTGCTCCATCCCGCCGTCCAGATCCTCCATCAGAGTATGACCTCGCGGTCAACGAGCGCCTTCTTCACCGGCAGCTGGGCGATTTGGTCAACAAATCCCTTCTGCGACATGATGCTCAGGTCAATGATCTCGCGCGCCTGCGCCACATAGTAGGCCAGTTGCTCGTCGCTTCTCGCCATTGACTTGCCCAAGGCAGCTTCAATGCGCTGCAGGTTGCCAATCAGTCTTTCATTGGCCTCATTGAACGACCGAACGGAAAATCCAAACGTATCGCCCAATGTCGAAACCTCCACTGCGCTGCTCGTCACACTGGCCGCAATATCTTCAAGCTTGGCAGCTTCCGCCTGCACTTTGTCAACAAACTGGGTGCTGGCGTTGTTCAGTGTCACTGCAGACGAGGCCACCAGCGCATCAATCACAGCCCGCTGCTCTACCGATGCATGGTTGATCGCCTCCAGCAACGTATTCAGTGTTCCCAAAATGCGGCTGCGCTCTTCCAGCAGTTCGTTGTCCCGCGCAGCGCTATTCGAAACTTCCTGGCGCAGTTTCCCGATGACCTCGGCTGCCGCTCGGGGTGCCTCGGATGCCGTGTTGATCAATTGCGCAATGGGTTCTTCCAGCGCAGTTCCCAAGGTCGTCAGGTGGATCCTCACATCTGCCTGCAGATCTCCCAGTCTGTCCACTGCCGCCTTGCCCCGTGCCGCTTCGTCATCTCGCAGGGCACTCAGTTCGGTGCGTAAGGTTGCCACAAGGAGTTCCATTCGTTCGTTCTGTTGTGTACTCCAGGTTGCCTCTGAGTCGATGCGCGTGCGCACCAAGTCCTCAAAGCTGGTCATCAGACGGGCCACTTCATCCAGTGTTTGACTGGCTGCAGCTTTGGTCCCCGCTGCCAGTTCCTGCGCGGTGGCGACCCACACTTCCGAGGCTCGCTGCTGCTGCACCAGGGAATCTGTACCTATTTGCTGCCATCCCTGCTTCAATGATGTGGCCACACCGTCCAGCGACTGTGTCCAGACCTCCAGGCGCTGCTGCTCTTGCGCCGACTGATCTGCCTGCTGCCTGGAACTGGTTTCCTTCAATGCTTCCAGAATCCCGATGGACCGACTTTCCAAGTCCTGTGCCCAAGCATTCATCGATTGCTGAAGGGCGGCGATCATGGCAGCGCTGGTACGCTCTTGTTCAGCCAGGTTCGCGCTCCACGCTTGTGTGACGCTGGATGCAGTCACACTCAAGCCAGCACCCAGCCGATCCAGTTGTTCCTGCGTTGATGCCACCATTCGCGCGTGTACCAACCTGGACTCTTCCGACAGGCCAGACATCGCAGCAACGACCACTGGTCGAATGCTCTCGCTTGCAGCTTGTGCACTTTGCGCAAGACTTGTACGCAGCGACTGGTCTACCGCCTGTGCCAACTCGCGATACACGACTCTCACCTCTTTGTGAAACTCCTCCTGATTGCCAAGCAGTCGGTCGTTGAGTTGCTGGCTCATGCCTTCCATCCTGGTTATCATTTGCTGCAACTGCTCCACCACTGCGGGTAGCGCCTTTGACTGGTCCTGCAACGCCCTGAAACTCTCTTGGCGCTGATAGTTGAGGGAAAAGCAGCGCAGGTCGGTCGCCACCTTGCTGTCCAGCAGCTGTGCTGCCATCAAACGCTCGCGCCGACTGATCGCCGACATCAGCCCCAGCATTGCCGAGGCAGCCACACCCGCCACCGAGGTTCCAAATGACAAACCCAAGCCCCGAATGGGTTCTGCGAACGCAGATCGGATCGCCTGCAGATCGGTCGTACCTTCCAGCGCAAAGACGGCGCCCTTGAGCGTGACCACCATCCCCAGAAACGTGCCTAGCATCCCCAACATCACCAACAGGCCGACCAGGTACGGCGTCAACACTGGTCCCGGCAGACCAACTCGCTCCCCTTCAATGCGCTGGCGAACCTGGTTTTGCACGGAAGGGCCAATGCCATGAAGCCATGTTTCCAGATGCACCAGGTTGGCAGGAATCGAACGCAGTGCCGTCACCAATGCGGCAGTAACTTCGCGGAATCTGCGCAATTCAAGTGCGCCGAAGCCATAGACCGTTCCAATCACCGCAGTAATCAGTAAAGCAAGGTGATTCGATCCGGCAAACCCCACCGCAACCCAGATCACCGCTATCGCGCCCAAAAAGAAGGCGCCAGCAAACACATTTCTGTTCATTTTTCGTTTCTTGATTCACTGTGGAATGCTTCCAACAAGCCAACCGTCGGCGCCAGCCGCAAGTCCAGCTCTGCTAACAGTACTGTTTGAAGTTCGTTTCTGAACTGGGTCAACCAGCCGTCTGGCCGGATCCACAACTCGATGCGGTCTTCCTGTTCAAGTTCCTTGAGCTTGTGCTGGTGCGCACGCAGCAGTTGCCTGAACCGCTTTTCAAGCAGCATAGGCACAGTGCCAAGCAGCCGTACTTGTGTTTCATCCAGAATCTGTTCGTAACATCCATCCAGCGCCGCCAAACTCCTCAATACTGGCGATGCTGCGTGCAACGACTCGCGAACCTTGAGACGCAGTGGCCCAATCCGGGCTTCCATGTCACGCTGGCGTGCCTGATGGTACCTTCGATAGGGTGCATACAAGGCGCCGTCTTCCAATGTCGACCCCCGCTCGGGTTCTGGCAGTGGCACACCGGCGTTTTCAACGCCACGCCCATCCGCGCAGGTCATGGATTGCACAAGCGCACTGCGTACCTTCACAAATTCCTCATCAATGCCTGCAGTCAGCGTCCCATGTCCCTTTTCCTGGGCAACATCGTCGCCCTGTCCGATGACGGAAGACAAACTGATCGCACCGGTCACCGAAGTCCACTGCCCAAGGGTTTGGGCTAGATCGAGGCCAGACTCCACCGACGTTAAGGCGCCCATATGCGCAAGTGTTCGCGTCAACTGCGAGCTGTGAAGACTACTACGCGCCAACATTTGCGCCATTTGCACACTTATCCAGACAACGGTGGGAATGAAGGGCCGGGCAGGGGCCCGACCCAGGATGAATCTGCCCGACGGTTAACCACCTGGTGGACCCGGTCCGGTCGATTAAGGTGTGTCAAAGTCTGCAATTCAGCAGTCTCTGCAACCAGCACAAGCTCGAAGCTAGTGGGAGCATTTTAACCTCACCGTACGAACATTCTGGTCTTGGGACACGACCTTGGGGCACGACCTGGATTTTCCAATCCGATCGCAACGCGTCCTACAATGAATCTGCCACAATTCACTCAAAAGAGGTATGGCAATGTCGGATTCCAAATTCAGACTTATCACCCGCAGCGATTTTGACGGTTTAGTGTGCGCTGTCCTCCTGAAGGAAATGGACCTGATCGACGAGATCAAGTTCGTTCATCCCAAGGACATGCAGGACGGCAAGATCGAGGTCAGCGACCGCGACATCACTACTAACCTGCCGTATGTGGCAGGTGTTCACCTCTCCTTTGACCACCACGCGTCAGAAACTATGCGCAACGATTTGCATAGCAACCACATCATTGACCCGGATGCCCAGTCGGCAGCACGCGTAGTCTTTGACCATTACGGTGGCGTCAAACAGTTCGGAGAGCGATTCAATGAAATGATGGTGGCCGTCAACAAGGGTGATGCTGCGCAGTTCAGTCTGGACGAGATACTGAATCCAGAAGGGTGGGTATTGCTGAACTACTTGATGGATTCCCGCACTGGCCTGGGGCGTTTCCGCGAGTTTCGTGTCGGTAATTACCAGCTGATGTTGGATCTCATCGACTATTGTCGCCGCCATGGAATAGAAGATATCCTGAAACTGCCGGATGTCGTTGAACGAGTCGAACTCTATGTCGAGCATGCTGCCAAGGCCAAGGTCCAGTTGCAGCGGTGCACGACGGTTTACGGTTGCGTGGCAGTCGT
>CAJBVC010000493.1 GCA_903958915.1 uncultured beta proteobacterium | reverse complement strand
TCCTCGCTCGGCGGGTCAGAGGGGAATGAAAAGCGTCGTGCGTGATGGGGCTTGGCGAAAACAAATCCGAACGTTCAAGCTCGGGGGTGCGGCGCGGCTTTATCGCGCAGCGCCCCTTGGAGCGCAGTGTTAGGCATGCCGCCGGGCTACAGAGAATTGGCGCAGGTTGAGTGGCAGGAAATGGCCAAATAACATTGGCATCTAATTCTTTACACGCCGAAAGGCAGGGAAAGCCATTGGCAGATCTAGGGGCTGAATGGCATCTTCAGATTCAACGTACGCCAACTTTTTCCTCAGGACGTTATCGCTAGTTAAGTATCCGTTTTCGAACCGAGCAGCATTAATTGCAACGGTACCACCAGTTACGGTATGAATTTCCTTGAGAATAAAGTTGTCGCCATCACGAGACACAACGAGGTGAAGTTGCCCTCCAGCCCATTCATTGCTCCAGGTACCAATAAATTTCTCGCCGGGACGCGAGCAGGCGGACAATGCAAATAGAGTTGTAGCAATCAGCAGTAAAAGTCACTGCTGTCCAAGATAGCCGAAACCACGTGGAAGATGCCCTGATCTGATGCGGGTTTCAGGTAGGTTATGACGGGTTTTCAAGATCGTGCCTCGGTCTGCTGTCCAAGATCAGGCAAAGGCCAGAACAGCCTGAGGGCTTTCTTGAGGATCGGGCGGCGTGGCGAATGGTTTGTCGAGCCATGCCATCAGATCGCGATGGGTGAAGAGATTCATGCGCAGGAGCGCGACCAGATTGGACAAGCTCCAACCAAAACGGGAGGACAGTTGCAGATACCGCAAGAGCAGCATCGAGATCAATGCCGTCCAAATCTGCGTCTTGACCGCATTCGCGGAGGTGCCGACGAAGGTCTTGATCTTCAGATTCTGTTTGATCGCCTTGAAGAACAATTCGATCTGCCAGCGATCCTTGTAGATCGCGGCGATGGTGCTGGCACCGAGGCCGTGATGATTGGTGATGAAGACGAGGGTGCCGCCGGTGTCCTCACGGATTGCCTCGACCCGACGCAGGAGATGCGGACACTTTTCCTGGGCGCCGATTCCGGTCAAGCGGATGGTCTGATCCTTGATGATGTTCCGGTTTTGCGGCACGGGGTGTTCCTCGACCACCTCGAACAAGGTGTTGTCCTTCATGCGGGTGACGAAATAGACACCGGCGTCGGTCCATTTGGCGAACAGACGGTAGTCGTTGTAGCCCCGGTCATCGACAACGATGGTGCCCCCCGCGAAATGCATTTGGTGGGCGGCCTTGACGTCGGCCACCTTGCCATCGGTGATGATGCCAAAGCACGGCAAGTAGCCGTCGTGGTCGAGGACCAGATGCAGCTTGACCGCGCCCTTGGTGGTGCGGAACTTTGCCCAGTCATACATGGAGAGGCACAGATCGATGACGGTCGAATCGATGCTGACCAGCTTGTTCTTGAAGCGAAACTTCTTCTTGCCCACCGCTTTGGCGGCGACCGTCTCGAACAGGCCGTAGAAGACCTTCTCGAACAACTCCCACGGTCGATGGCTGTTGGCGTAGGACAGCGACGAGCGCGCCGGCGCCTCGATGCCCAGATGGGCAAGCTTGCCTTCGCAACTCTTCAGCCCGCCCTCGATCTCCCGCAGGGAATGGGCCCGTCCCAGCTGGCAGAACAGCATGCCGACAAACTGACTCCAACTCGACAACCCCTTGCTGCGGAACTCCGCTTTCGTTTCCTTGACCATGCGCTCGAAGTCGGTTCGCGGAATCAGCTTGAGTATTTGGCTAAACATGCTGCATGATGCTTTCACGTTGGGTCTCCTTCGGCTGGGTGCAGGTGGGTTTGGCGATTCACCCACACCCTACACCGTTGGACGATCCAACGTCATAATCTGTTTTGGACGACAGTGA
>CAJBVC010000492.1 GCA_903958915.1 uncultured beta proteobacterium | reverse complement strand
GGTACGTTTGCTACGGTTGTCGTGACTCTATTTGCGCCCATGCTGGCGCATTACGCGGTCCAGTTAGGCCCCCCGGAATACTTCATGTTGATGTTGCTGGCATTTACGACTGTGAGTGCCGTATTGGGCCAAAGCACGTTGCGTGGCCTGGTGGCGCTGTTCATAGGCTTGGCGATCGGCTTGGTGGGCATGGACCAGATTACCGGCCAGGCCAGATATACAGCGGGTGTACCGGAATTGCTTGACGGCATCAACATCGTGCTGGTGGCAGTGGGACTGTTTGCTGTGGCCGAGGCCATGCATGTGGTGCTGTTTGAGGGCAAGGTGGACCAGCGTGAACACAAATTGACCCGTGTGACCATGTCGCGGGAAGATTGGCGCCGCTCCATTCCGGCCTGGATTCGCGGCACCGCCATTGGTGCGCCATTTGGCTGTATTCCTGCGGGGGGTACCGAGATACCCACGTTCCTGAGTTACGCCGTTGAAAAGAATATGGCCAAAGGCAGCAACCGCGATGAGTTTGGAACCGTCGGTGCAATAGAAGGTGTCGCTGGGCCTGAGGCTGCCAACAACGCGACGGTTACCACGGCAATGATTCCGCTGCTGACCTTGGGCATTCCGGTATCCAACACGACGGCGGTCATGCTGGGTGCTTTCCAGAACTACGGCATTCAGCCAGGTCCTCAGTTGTTTACCAATTCCGCCGGTCTTGTCTGGGCGCTGATTGCTTCGCTGTACATCGGTAACGTGATGTTGCTGGTATTGAACCTGCCATTGGTGGGTCTATGGGTCAAGTTGCTCAAGATACCCCGGCCCCGCCTGTATGCGGGGATACTGATCTTCGCGACGGTTGGAGCTTATGGCATGCGACAGAGCATGTTCGACTTGTTCTTGTTGTATGGAATTGGGGTCCTGGGCTTGGTGATGCGTCGTTTCAGCATTCCTTCAGCGCCCGTGGTTGTGGCCATGATTCTAGGGCCGCTTGCAGAGGCCCAATTGCGCAACGCCATGTCGATTGGTGAAGGAAGTGCCATCGTGTTTTTCCAGCGCCCGGTGTCGGTGATCATGATGTTTGTGGTGGTGGGTGTGCTGATTCTTCCTCGCATCCTGAAGAAGCGCGGCGTGCAGCTTTAGCAATCACAGCGCCGGCGCGCACCAAGTGCCGGCGCTGTTGGTGTCCTCCCTTGGTTTGCCCTTATTCAAGCGGTAACATCCCCGGATGGACACGACTGACTCTCTCCCGCGCGACGCCCTGAGCATTCTTGAGCTGGCGGCGCGCTCCATGTTCGGGCTCTTTGCCAGCGCAAGTGAGGGCA
This sequence comes from uncultured beta proteobacterium, assembly GCA_903958915.1. Taxonomy (GTDB): domain Bacteria; phylum Pseudomonadota; class Gammaproteobacteria; order Burkholderiales; family Burkholderiaceae_C; genus Allorhodoferax. The sequence goes on along the minus strand of CAJBVC010000492.1, from coordinate 1,809 downwards.
TGATGCTGGTGGATCGTCAGGCCAATGTGGTTTGGATCAATGACCAGTACCGTCGCTACCTGCCCGCGCTGGGTTTTGCGCGCGAAGAGGACTTCGTTGGCCATCCGGTATCCCAAGTGGTGCAAAACACCCAGATGCACCAGGTGCTGGAGAGTGGCAAGCCGATCCTGATCGACCTGCTCACCAACCGGGCAGGCACGTTTGTAGTCAGCCGCATCCCGATTCGGGACTCCTGCGGCCAGGTTATTGGCGCTTTGGGCATCGTGTTGTTTGACCATGCCGAAACAACGCTTCAGCCCTTGGTTGAAAAGTTCACTCTATTGCAACGCGACCTGGACGATGTGCGTCGTGAACTGGCCAGTCAGCGGTCGTTGCAGGGTGGCAAGCGCCAGTCGAAGTACACGTTCGCCAGCTTCATTGGCATGAGTCCTCCAGCATTGGAGGTGAAGCGTCAGGCGCGGCGTGCGGCACAGTCGTCCAGTCCGGTACTGTTGTTGGGGGAGACCGGAACCGGCAAGGAATTGCTTGCCCATGCAATCCATGCCGCATCGGCGCGCGCTGCCGGTCCATTTATCAGCGTCAATATTGCGGCAGTGCCAGACACTTTGCTGGAAGCGGAGTTTTTCGGTGTGGCACCGGGGGCGTTCACCGGGGCAGACCGCAAAGGACGTGAGGGCAAATTTCGCCTGGCCCACGGCGGCACTCTATTCCTCGATGAAATTGGTGACATGCCGCTGTCGCTTCAGTCCAAATTGCTGCGAGCGTTGCAGGAAGGCGAGATCGAGCCTCTGGGGTCGAACAAGCTCACACCGTTTGACGCGCGCGTGATAGCAGCCACTTCGCGGGACATGGGTCGACTGGTGCGTGATGGGCTTTTTCGGGAAGACCTTTTTTACCGCCTCCACGTTTTGCCCATTCGCGTACCACCCTTGCGCGAACGGCGTGGCGATATTGCCGCACTGCTGGAGGCGCTCGGTGAGGATGTTGCATTGCGCAGCGGTTTGCCACCGCCGGAGCTGTCGCCTCCAGCGTTGGCACTCATGGAAGCACAGACTTGGCGGGGCAACATCCGAGAGCTGCGCAACGTGCTGGAGCAAGCCGCCATGCGCAGCGATACGTCCCGTATCGATCTGGAGCAATTGCGGTCGGTACTGCAGGAGTCAGGAATCACGCCCATGGTACCCGGCCCAACTGTGGAGGCTGTTCGCCCGGATCTTTCGGATTCGCCGGTGTCACTGTCTCCAGTACCACACAAAGCCCACGCCTTGGCAAGCCAAGTGGCGGTTCTCGAACGCAATGCCATTGCGTTGGCTCTGGAAGCCAATCGTGGCAATAAGGTGGCTGCGGCGCGGGACCTTGGAATCTCTCGCGCGACTCTGTATAACCGCATCAAGAAGTCCAAAATATAGACATAGTGGCTGATACTTAGACATATTGGTGTCTAAAAATTAGTCAACACTTCGGTGTTTCATTGGACTGCGGGAAAAATATTCAATGAAATCAAGCCATTAGGCTATGGCACGCTTCATGCGGTAAATCTTGCTTCAATAGACAAATACAGGAGACTTCCATGATCCAGGTCCGCAGGGCTGTTCGCTCCGCTATGGTCGCAGCAGGCATCATTTCGGTACTCGCAAGCAGTGCGGTGTGGGCTGATTCAAAGGAAATCAAAATCGCCCATATCTATAGCAAGACCGGCGCCCTGGAGGCCTATGGCAAGCAGACTGCGATTGGTTTCATGATGGGCCTGGACTATGCGACGGGCGGCACGATGACTGTTGCTGGCAAGAAGCTGGTGGTCATCGAAAG
>CAJBVC010000491.1 GCA_903958915.1 uncultured beta proteobacterium | reverse complement strand
TGAAGTCCAGCCGGGTGGCCGGGGTATAGAAAAATGCCAGGCTGTGCCGATCGATCATTCGAAAGCCGGTGACGATCAGAATACCGGCCAAAGCCGCCACCGGCACCCAGGCTATCAGCGGTGCCAGCACGACCAGCGCCAACAGTGACGCCACGCCGGTGACCATGCCGGACATCTTGGTCGTGCCGCCGCTGGAAATATTGATCAATGATGCACCCATGGTTCCAGCGCCCGGAATTCCGCCCACCAGTGATGAGGCCATATTGCCCACGCCCTGCCCGATAAGTTCCCGATTGGACTGGTGGTTGCTGTTGGTCATGGCGTCGATCACCAGACAGGTCTTCAGTGTGTCGATGGAGAGCAAAACCGCCAGCGTCATGGCCGGTACACCCACCTGCAGTACCGTGGCCCAGGTCAGCAGGTCGGCCGATGGCAGGCGCAGACCCAGTGTGTCGGCAAGGTCACTGCCGCTGGCTGCCAAAGGTCCTACCAGCAGAGGATTGCTGTCGACGGTACGCAAGGCGGGATCCAGCCAGGCCAATAGGCCATAGCAGAAAACGCCTGCAAGCAAGGCAAGAATGGTGGCTGGAACCAGCTTGGTCAAGCGCGGCATCAACAGCATGGCGGCCACCACCACACTACCCATCAACACACTTTGCCATTGCCACACAGACGGACTGCCCAATGCTGCCCATAGGCCAGGGGCACCAACAACCCCCAGGAACTTCGGGATCTGGCTGCCAATAATGATGAGCCCGACCCCGCTCAAGTATCCGCTCACCACCGGGAACGGAATGTATTTGATGAGCTGGCCAATTCCTGCCAGCCCGAGGCCGATCTGCAAGGCACCGGCGAGCAAACCAATCAACCCCAGCATCACCAACGCCTGCTCAGCCGGCATACCACCCTGGGCAAAGCCCGCCGCAAGTGCCGACAGAACGGCGGCGGCTGGTGCACAGGGTGCCGTAATCAGGCGTGTGCTGCCGCCCAGCAGGGGCGCCACCAGCCCCAGCGCGATGGCACCCAGAATGCCGGCCACGGCCCCCTGCGCACCCAATTCGCCACCGAGCGGTGCCACGATAGCCACACCAAAAGCAATTGCCGATGGCAGCGCCACCAACATGGCAGCGGTACCACCCCACAGGTCCCCGGCGATGTGGTCTTGACGCAGCGTATCAGGTAAGGCGGGCAATGCGCTGTCCCTCCAATGCGTGCAGCCGTTTGGCCGTAACATGCTGCGGCGCAATCTCCGCCAGCGGATGCAGTACAAAGGCCCGAAGCCACATTCTCGGATGCGGCAGCGTCAGCGCAGGGGTATCAATGCGCGCATCGCCATGCAGCAACAGGTCAAGGTCCAACGTGCGCGGAGCGTTGCGATAGGTACGGACACGTCCGGCGCGCAGCTCGATGTCTTGCAGCAGCACCAGCAATTCGACGGGTTTCAGGCGGGTGAGCACCTCGACCACCGCATTGACGTAATCCGGCCCACTGGAGTCGATGGGAGCGCTGGCGTACAACGACGATTGGCGTGTCAGCGCGACACCGTCGAGCTCCGCGATGGCCTGCACCGCCTGCAGCACCGTGGCGCTGGCATCCCCCAGATTGGCACCCAAACCGATGTATGCAGCTACAGGCGCACGCACCGCCGCCCCCTCAAATCCCGGTCACGGCACCGCCGTCCGCATTACCACCACTATTTTCACCACTGTTTCCTCCGCCCGTCGAGCGTCGGCGCCGGCGACGTTTGCGCGGCCCGCCGCTGTCTGTATCGCCGGGTTCACTGGACGGTTGCAGCCCAGCTGGTGCAGCAAAATGCTCGGTATTGGCGCTTCCACTGGTGGCACCCAGGCCGCCGGTTGGTTGCGCCCGGTGGGTGCGCGGCGCGCGCTGGCGCTTGTGCTGCTCCTCGCGCACCAGGTCGACCATGTCCTGTCGAATGCCATCGTTGGCCATGCTGAATTCCTGCCACCAATCGGCAAGAACTTCTTCAACCTCGCCCACATCTGCACGCAGGCGCATGAAATCAAATGCTGCGCGGAAACGTGCCTGCTCCACCAAGCCAAATGGCGTACTGCCCACCCGTTTTTCAAAGCGTGGCTGCATGACCCAGATTTCGCGCATGTCGCTGGCCAGTTTGCCACCGCCGGAAACGTCGCCAATGCGGGCCTGAAAAACGTCGTCAATGGCATCCATCAGTGCCGGATGGGAATGCTGGTGCTGCTCCAGTCGACGCGCCCAGCCATCTCGCACGTCTGACCACAGTACACAAGCCAGCAAGAAACTGGGAGCCACCGGTTTTCCTTCACCCACCCGTCGGTCGGTGTCCTTCAAGGCAGCGTTGACGAACGGCTGCTCTGCGCGCTCCACCACCACATCGAGCAAAGGGTAAATGCCGCGCGCCATGCCGAGCTGCTTCAATGTATCGATGGACGCCAGGGCATGCCCGGTTTGCAGCAACTTGAGCATTTCGTCGAACAATCGGCTTTGCGGCACATCGGCGAGCAAGTCCTGCGACTTGACCAGAGGCGCAGCGGTTTTGGACTCGAGCGAGAAGCCCAAACCGCTAAGCTTCGCCGCAAAACGTACGGCACGAATGATGCGCACCGGGTCTTCCCGGTACCGTGTGGCAGGGTCGCCAATCATACGCAAGGTGCGGTTTTTGGAATCCTTCAAGCCATGGTGATAATCCACCACCACCTGGTTCAACGGGTTGTAGTACATGGCGTTGATGGTGAAATCACGCCGAACCGCGTCCTCTTCCTGAGGGCCCCAGACGTTGTCGCGCAACACACGACCGGTGCTGTCGACCGCATGCTTCATCCCCGCCAACTCACTGCGGCTGGTCTTCTCGTTGCCAGCGACTTGCTCAGCGGCTGCGTTGTCGAGGTAGGCGCGAAATGTGGACACCTCAATCACTTCGTGTTCGCGCCCCCGGCCAAACACCACGTGCACGATGCGAAAGCGCCGCCCGATGATGAACGCACGGCGGAACAGCCCCTTCACCTGTTCCGGTGTGGCGTTGGTTGCCACATCAAAGTCCTTGGGACGCAAGCCCACCAGCAGGTCGCGCACCGCCCCCCCCACCACATAGGCTTCAAAACCGGCTTCCTGCAGCGTGCGAACCACGGTCACCGCGCGCTCATCGACCAGTGACGGGTCTATGCCATGCGTTTGCACCGCAATCTCCACCCGTTTGCCGAACTTCGGGGGCTTGCGCGACAAGGAGGACGTGGTCTTGCTGATGAGGTTATCTATGAATTTCTTGATCATTTTTACTTGTGGAGCGCTATCAAGCTCCCTGTCTAACGAAACAGCTCAAGTATGCGCCATCCGCGCTCGATGGCAATGGCATGCAGACGCGCATCGGGATTGGTGGCCACCGCCACGTCAACGCGGTCGAGCAGGGGTAAATCGTTGATCGAATCCGAGTAAAACGTCGTGTGCACGTCACCCCAGCCCCAGCCCCGTGCGCGCAACCACTGCTCCACTCGCACCACCTTGCCTTCGCGAAAAGATGGCACGCCGACAATCGCCCCGGTAAACCAACCGGGCTGACCGGAGTTCTCCGTGCTTTCCAGGTCCACTGCAATCAGTTCCGATACGCCCAGTGCGCTGGCAATAGGCCGTGTGACAAACGCGTTGGTGGCCGTCACGATCACCACAGTGTCGTGGTTGCGTTGATGTGATTGCACCAGTTCCAGCGCCTGCGGCTTGATGGCGGGTTGCACTACATCGCGCATGAAATCTGCGTGAGCAGCTATTGAATTGGTAGCGCCCTGACGGCAGATCGCCGCAGTGGCAAACATGACGTAATCGTGCACATCCAAGGTGCCGGCCTTGTACTGTTCATAAAAAGCATCATTGGACCGCTTGAATGCCACCGGATCGACCCAGCCACGCGCGATGGTGAATTCACCCCAGGCGTAGTCGGAGTCGATCGGCAACAGGGTATGGTCCAGGTCGAAAAGTGCAATCCTGGGGCGAGGGGCTGCCACGGTCATGAGTTCTCCATCATCGATTTGATCAGCGGAATGGTGATGGCGCGCTTGGTTTGCAAAGCGTACCCGTCCAACAAGTCCAGCAACTCCATCAGACTCCCCAAGTCGCGACTGAAGCGGGTCAACATGAAGTCCATGACCTCATCGCCAAGGAATACGCCGCGTTCGTCCGCCGCGCGACGCAATACCGAGCGGCGCTCGGGTTCAGTCAGTTGAACCAGTTGAAACACGTGTCCCCAACCCAGCCGGGTGCGCAAATCGTCGCGCAGCTGGAGGTCTACCGGTGCCAGCGCTCCGGCAGCAAGCACGGGCCGCTGTACGGTCTGAGAATTGACAAACCAGTTGAATGCACTGTGCTGCTGTGCCGCGGTGTAGAGGTGCACGTCATCCAGGAGAACCGCTGCCCAGGCTTCGTCGAATTCCGGCGGCTCCAGCACGGTGGCATCCAGCCAGCCAACCCGAGCACCCTGTTCGCGCAAGGCCTCACGGGCGGCCTTGAGCAGGTGCGTCTTGCCACTGCCACCCATGCCCCACAGGTAGGTTGGTACTGGTGATCGCGTTGAAGCAGTAGCGCCAACCCATAGCTGCAGATGCTGCATAACCGCCTGATTGGGGCCAGCGCAGAAGTTGACCAGCGTCGGACCAGTGGCGAGGCCAATATCGAGCGCGATTTGACGCATCGAGGAAGCGTTCATGCCTGGTACAGCTCGCTCGCGAGATACCGCGCCTTGAGTCGCCGAATCGCCACCAGCAATACGGCACTGACGGGCAGAGCAATCAGCACCCCGACAAAACCGAACAGCTGACCAAATGCGAGCAGCGCAAAAATGACAGCCAGTGGGTGCAAGCCGATACGCTCACCCACCAGTCGGGGCGTCAGAAAGAAACTCTCCACCATCTGTCCCAGCCCAAACACCACTGCCACCATCACAAATGCCTGCCCAACACCGCCCGCAGCGGAGGAAAACTGCAGCAATCCTGCCAAGGTGGCCAACAACAATCCGACGCCAAAACCGACGTAAGGCACAAAGATCGCCAAACCGGTAAAGATCCCGATTGGTAAAGCCAGATCCAGACCAAACAAGAACAGCGCCACACTGTAAAAGACGGCCAGAATCAGCATCACCAGCAGTTGCCCACGCAGGTATTGACCCAGCACCCAATCTACTTCCGCCAGAAAGCTCACCGTGCCGCCGCGCAAC
>CAJBVC010000490.1 GCA_903958915.1 uncultured beta proteobacterium | reverse complement strand
CCGAGCAAGCCTTTCTCGACAAGACACTGATCGACCTGGATGGCACGGAGAACAAGAGCCGACTGGGTGCCAACGCCATGTTGGCGGTCTCCATGGCCGTGGCACGTGCAGCGGCTGAAGAATCTGGGCTGCCCCTGTATCGCTATTTTGGTGGCATGGGCCGCATGCAAATGCCGGTTCCCATGATGAACGTCATCAATGGTGGCGAGCACGCCAACAACAACCTTGACATTCAGGAGTTCATGATCATCCCGGTGGGCGCACCGAGCTTCCGCGAAGCCCTGCGTTATGGTGCTGAAGTGTTCCACGCCCTGAAAAAGATCCTGCACGACCGAGGTATCAGCACGGCGGTCGGTGATGAAGGCGGCTTTGCCCCCAACGTGGCCAACCACGAAGCGGCAATCCAGATGATTCTGGAAGCCATTGACAAAGCAGGCTTTGTAGCAGGCGAACAAATCGCTTTGGGCCTGGACTGCGCCGCAAGCGAGTTCTACAAGGATGGCAAGTACCAGTTGTCCGGCGAGGGACTCACACTGAGCGCCGAAGAGTGGACCAATATTCTCGCCACATGGGTCGACAAATACCCCATCATCAGCATCGAAGACGGCATGAGTGAAGGCGACTGGGACGGCTGGAAACTACTGACCGACCGCCTGGGCAAGAAGGTGCAGATCGTAGGCGACGATCTGTTCGTCACCAACACCAAGATCCTGAAAGAAGGCATTGACAAGGGCATTGCCAACTCGATCCTCGTCAAGATCAATCAGATTGGCACCTTGACCGAAACCTTTGAGGCGATTGAAATGGCCAAGCGTGCGGGTTACACCGCGGTGATCAGCCATCGCTCGGGCGAGACAGAGGACTCCACCATCGCCGACATCGCCGTGGGCATGAACGCCGGCCAGATCAAGACAGGCTCCCTGAGCCGATCGGACCGCATGGCCAAGTACAACCAGTTGTTGCGCATCGAAGAAGACCTCGGTGACGTGGCCAGCTATCCCGGTCGCGCAGCCTTCTACAACCTGAAGTAAGTCCGCCACGCGTTCTCGCCGCAGTTTGTCATGCGTTACCGACTTGTCCCGGCCGCCCTTATTGCCTTGCTGGTCATTCTGCAAGGTCAGCTGTGGTTCGGCCGGGGCAGTGTTCCCAGCGTGGCCAAGCTGCAGCAACAATTGGAGAGTCAGAAGCGCAGCAATGCCCAGGCTTCCCTGGCCAATGAACGGCTGGACGCCGAAATCCATGATCTGCAGGAGGGACTGGAAATCGTGGAAGAGCGTGCGCGCAGTGAACTCGGCATGGTCAAAGCCAACGAGATTTACATTCAGATCGCCCGCTGAATCAAGCCCGACATTGGCTGGCGTTAGTGCTGACCGGACGCCGGTGGTGCCTGATGCGGTAGCGCGGCAAACAGCTGGGTTGCGTCAACGGCGTCAAAGCGGTACTGCACCCCACAAAATTCGCAAGCGACTTCGACGATGCCGCGCTCCCGCAGAATGCTGTGTGCCTCGTCCTCACCGAGGCCCTGAATCATCTTGCCGACCCGCTCCCGACTGCAATTGCAGGCAAAGCGTGGCGCAGTTTCCCCAGTCAACGGGACAAACCGCGTGATGGTTTCCTCCCAAAAAAGCCGTCGCAAAATGGTCTCGACATCGAGTGTCAACAGCTCATGGCGTTGCAAGCTTTTGGCCAGAATGGCGATGCGGTTGTAGTGCTCGTCCAGGCCGATTCGGTGCTCGTTCTCCATGCTCACCAAGCTGCCTTCGAGGTTGCCGCTGCCCTCCAATGGCAATCGTTGAATCAGCAGACCGGCTGCAACCTGGCCATCCGCGGCGAGCACCAGGGTGGTGTCAAGTTGCTCGCTCTGCAGCATGTAGTGTTCCAGCACTGCGCTAAGTCGCTCTATTTTCTGGCCCTGATCATCAAACAGCGGGACCACGCCCTGGTAGGCCTGCTGGCCTGGAAACTTGGTCTTGGGGTCCAGCGTTATGGCACAGCGGCCCTGATTGGAGTTGTTGACCATTTCGCTCAGAGAAGCATCCTCAGCAATGGTGCCAATGATGGAAGCGGTAGCACGTAGTGACAAGTCTGACTGCACCTGCGCCACTGCGACCTTGACCGGGCCATCCCCGAATATCTGCAGGACCAACGCCCCGTCGAACTTGATATTGGACTGCATCAGCGTGGCAGCGGCCGTCATCTCCCCCAACATATCCCGCACTGCACTGGGTAGGGCTCCCGTTTGGCTGTTGGATGCCCTTCGGTGCAGAATTTCTACCCACGCATCGGTCAGGCGCACCAGCGCTCCGCGCACGGGCAAACCATCAAACAAAAACTTGTGCAACTCAGACACATGGACTCCCTGGAATCAGAATTTCTAGTCTGCGAAGTGCGTCCTAGGCGATTTTCTTCAAACCATTGCGAAAGCGATGTGCATTCTCAACGTAGTGCAAGGCACTCATCTTTAGCGCGGCCTGCTGGTCGACACTCAACTCGCGAACCACCTTGGCCGGGCTGCCCAGAACCATGGAACCGTCGGGAAACTCCTTGCCCTCAGTCACCAAGGCACCTGCGCCCACGATGCACCCTTTGCCAATCTTTGCACCGTTGAGGATAACGGCACCAATCCCGATCAGGGCCCCGTCGCCGATGGTGCAGCCGTGCAACATCACCTGATGTCCCACCGTGACGTCATCACCCACCGTCAACGGTTTGCCAAAATCGGCATGCAACACACTGGCATCCTGGATATTGCTATTGCGACCAATCTTGATGACTTCTGTATCACCGCGCAAGATGGCTCCGAACCACACACTGCTGTTGGCTCCCAACTCCACGTTGCCCATCACCTGTGCGCTGTCAGCAACCCATGCGGATGCTTCAATGCGGGGCTGTATTCCATCGAGTTCGTAAATTGCCATTGTGTTTCCAGTCAATCAGAATGCCTAGAATTGTAGGGATGGAACTACGGCAGCGTGCGCTTGACGCTTTTTGTGAACCAGACCCGCAGCGCAAGGTCCAAGCGACCCATGCATTGTGGGAGGCGCGATCGTCTCTCGCGCTGCAATCGCAGGCGCAACTTGACCGGCAGGTAGCGCCTGGCAGACCAGCCCTGCCGCGCATGGTCAATCCGCAACAGGTACCCAGGCGTTCCCCTTTCACCGCCCTTGGGCACGCGGCGCTGATGCACTCCATCGCCCACATTGAGTTCAACGCGATCAATCTTGCGCTGGACGCCGTTTGGCGATTTTCCCAAATGCCGGCAGATTTTTACCAGGACTGGCTTCGTGTGGCCGACGAAGAGGCGCGCCATTTCTCCATGCTGCAGGACCACCTGCACACCTTGGGCTACACCTATGGCGACTTTCCGGCCCACGAGGGCTTGTGGACCCTCTGTGAAGCCACGCGCCACAGTGTCACCTCCCGCATGGCTCTGGTGCCACGCACCCTGGAGGCGCGCGGACTCGACGCCACACCGGTCATTCAGGAGAAACTCCTCAAGGTTGGCAATGCGCAAGCCCTTGCGGCCATCGCGATTCTGGACGTCATCCTGGCCGAAGAAGTTGGCCATGTGGCCATTGGCAACCGCTGGTACCACTGGTTGTGCAAAAGGGATGGACTCGACCCGCGGGCTTTCTATGCACAAGAGGTCGCAACCCACCGTGCGCCAGCACCCAAACCGCCCTTCAATCTCGGCGCGCGCCGAAGAGCGGGATTTACCGAAGTGGAAATTCAGGCTCTGACCGTCCGTTCCTGACCGGCCCATGACAATGGCATGGATTTAGTAGACTTGTACGTCCACTGTTTGCGCAGACCGTGGCGAAGTCGAAATAGACGCGCTGATGGGAAGCAAAACTGTTATATTGCACTGCAACATTTTTGAAGGTATCCCATGCTCTACAAACTTTACGAAACCCAACGTTCATTGATGGAGCCCTTTTCCGACCTGGCCCATGCTGCCTCCAAGGCGTACGCGAACCCCTTGTCCATCATGGGTCAAAATCCGTTCGCTCAGCGCATTTCGGCGGGCTATGACCTGTTGCACCGCCTTGGCAAGGACTATGAAAAACCTGAGTTTGGCCTGCGCACGATCGAGGTGGACGGAATTGACGTGGCGATCCATGAGCGGGTAGAAATCCACAAGCCATTTTGCGACCTTCGTCGCTTCAAACGTTTCACCGACGACAGCCGCACGCTGGACAAGATCAAGAACCACCCGGCAGTGTTGATCGTTGCGCCATTGTCAGGCCACTATGCGACCTTGTTGCGTGACACCGTCAAGACCATGCTGGGTGATCACAAGGTCTACATCACCGACTGGAAGAACGCACGTCTGGTGCCGCTATCGGAGGGCGAATTCCACCTCGACGACTATGTGAATTACGTACAGGAGTTCATCCGGCATCTGCAGGGCATCTACGGAAATTGCCATGTCATGAGCGTGTGCCAACCGACGGTTCCGGTACTGGCGGCGGTTTCGCTGATGGCGAGTCGCGGTGAGAAAACACCGCTTTCCATGACCATGATGGGCGGCCCGATTGATGCCCGCAAGTCACCGACCGCCGTGAACAACCTGGCCATGAACAAGAGTCACAGCTGGTTTGAAAACAATGTGATTTACCGCGTCCCGACCAACTTCCCGGGTGCTGGCAGGCGTGTCTATCCTGGCTTCTTGCAACATACCGGGTTTGTCGCAATGAACCCCAGCAACCATGCCAAGAGCCACTACGACTACTTCTCCGACCTGATCAAGGGTGACGATGCCAGCACAGAAGCTCACCGCAAGTTTTACGACGAGTACAACGCCGTACTCGACATGGATGCAGACTACTACCTGGAAACCATTCGCGTGGTGTTCCAGGATT
>CAJBVC010000489.1 GCA_903958915.1 uncultured beta proteobacterium | reverse complement strand
TGGTTCTTGGCTCCGCCTAGGGCCTGCACGCGTTTGCCGTGGGCGCAGCCGGTGGCGTAAATGTGTTCGGCGATCGGGGTGGAGCCGACAAAGCTGATGGCCTGTACCCGCTTGTCGGTCAGCAGCGTGTCCACCGCTTCCTTGTCGCCGTTGACCACGTTGAGCACGCCCGGTGGCAAACCGGCTTCGAGTGCCAGCTCGGCCAGGCGCAGCGTGGAGGACGGATCGCGCTCGGAGGGTTTCAGCACAAAGGTGTTGCCGCAGGCCACCGCCATGGGCCACATCCAGCATGGCACCATGATGGGAAAGTTAAACGGTGTGATACCAGCACACACACCCAGCGCCTGAAACTCGCTCCACGAATCAATGGCGGGGCCGACGTTCTTGCTGTGCTCGCCCTTGAGCAACTCGGGGGCATAACTTGCGTACTCCACGTTTTCAATGCCACGCTGCAACTCACCCAGTGAGTCTCCCAGCACCTTGCCGTGCTCGCAGGTGACCAGTGCGCACAGTTCATCGGCATGCTGCTCCAGCAGCACTTTGAGGTTGCCCATGACGCGCGCGCGCTTGAGTGCGGGTGTGTTGCGCCAGGCTGGAAATGCAGCCTGGGCGGAAGCTATTGCCTGCTCCACCGTCAGTTTGTCGGCCAGCAGCACGCGTTTCTCAGCCTTGCCAGTGGCAGGGTTGAAAACATCCTGCGAGCGATTGCCGCCCTGGACCGATTGGCCGCCAATGAGGTGGCCGACAAGAGGAAGTTGCGACATGGAAGTCTCCGGGTTATATGTAAAAAGTGCCTGACACGCTTGTCAATAGTGCGTAAGCAGCTATTGAATCAATAGCAAAGTGATGCAATGCGAGGATTTCAGGCGGTGGCGTTGAGCGCATCGCCCAATGCGTTGACCATGCTGGTGAGCTCGTCGGGCGTGGCAATGAAAGGTGGCGCCAGTGCGATGCAGTCGCCCGCGTAGCGCACATAAAAGCCGCTGTCCAGGCAGCGCATCGCAATCTCATAAGGGCGCTTGGCGGGTTCACCGGACACTGGGGCAATCGTCAGCCCGGCCGCCAGGCCGTAGTTGCGAATGTCGGCCACATGTTTGGCACCCTTGAGACTATGCACGGCATTCTCAAAGTGCGGCGTCAATGCGTTGACGCGTTCCACCATGTTCTCGCGCACCAGAATGTCCAGCGCCGCGATGCCGGCAGCGCACGCTACCGGATGCGCCGAGTAGGTATAGCCATGCGGGAATTCGAGCATGTAGTCGGGGCCGCCCTGGGCCATGAACGTGTCGTAAATCTCTTTCTTGGCAACCACTGCGCCCAGTGGTTGTGCACCGTTGGTGACCTGCTTGGCGATATTCATGATGTCGGGCGTCACTCCAAAAGCTGCCGCGCCGGTATACGCGCCCATGCGGCCAAAGCCGGTGATCACCTCATCAAATATCAGCAGGATATTGTTGGCGGTGCAAATCTCGCGCAGGCGCGCCAGGTAGCCCACGGGGGGAATCACCACACCTGCGGAACCCGACATGGGTTCCACGATGACGGCGGCGATGTTGGATGCATCGTGCAACGCAATAAGCTTGAGCAATTCATCCGCCAGCTCGGCCCCGGTGGGTGGCATTCCTTTGCAGAACGAACCGGCTGGCGGCTGGGTATGGGGTAAATGGTCGGACTCAATACCTTGGCCAAAGGTCTTGCGGTTGCCGACCATGCCACCGACCGAAATGCCGCCGAAGTTGACACCGTGGTAGCCCTTCTCGCGGCCAATCAGGCGCGTCTTGCTGGCCTGTCCTTTGGCGCGCCAGTAGGCGCGGGCCATCTTCAGCGAGGTGTCGGCCGACTCTGAGCCCGAGCCGGTGAAGAACACGTAGTCCAGCCCTTCCGGTGTGAGGTCGCGGATGCGGTTGGCCAGTTCAAACGACAAGGGGTGACCAAACTGGAACGCCGGTGAATAGTCCATGGTCGCCATTTGCCGACTGACCGCCTCGGTAATTTCCGCGCGGCCATGCCCCAGTCCGGCGCACCAAAGGCCGGAAAGTCCGTCAAAAATCCTTTTGCCAGCGCTGTCGGTGTAGTACGCGCCCTGGGCGCTCACCATCATCCGTGGGTTCGCCTTGAAGTTGCGATTGGCTGTAAAAGGCATCCAGTGCGATTCCAGGAACGCTTTGTCCTGGGGGTAAGCGCTGGCGCTGGTCGTGACGGCGGTAGGGGTGGTGTCGTTGAGGTTCATATCGTTACTCCGAAAGCAGTCGACCATTGTCTGCAAGCCTGTTACTCTTATAAAGCTACAAATATCAATACTTGGTTGCTGGTTTATGAAAGTAAAAAGCTTGGCGTTCTTTTGTTCATGGTGCAGCTGGGTTTCCTGCCGGATTGGGGCTTGCTGGGGGGCTCAGAGGCGCTGCGCTTTGCCACATCGCCCCCCAACAAACCCCAGCCCGGCGAGGAGGGGTGGATTTGGCCGAGGGCTACGACAAAGACACCTCGAAATCCGCATATCGGCAAGCGGCGATGTCCTTGGCTGTGGATCGCCACAAAACCACCGGGGGAGGGGATTGCGCGGAGCCGATGTGGCAAAGCGCAGCGCCTCTGAGGCCCCGCGCAATCCCCTTCCCCGGTGCGCCAACAAACGTAGTTCTGAACCGTCCCGACCATGAAGCAACGCGCAGTATTAGGACAAATCGCCGACATGGACCTGCGCCTGTTGCGGGTTTTCAAGGCGGTGGTGGATTGTGGCGGCATGGCGGCGGCCGAACTGGAGCTCAACATCGGCACTTCCACCATCAGCCGCCACATCAAGGACCTGGAAACGCGGCTGGGTTTGACGCTGTGCCGCCGGGGTCGCGCCGGCTTTTCGCTCACGCCAGAAGGGGAAAAGATCTACGCCCAGACCACCCAACTGCTGGCGGCGACCGATGCGTTTCGCACCGGTGTGGACGAAATCCATCAACGCATGGGCGGCGCGTTGCACATTGGAGTGTTCGACAAGACGGCCAGCAACCCGGCTTGCCATATCGCCCAGGCCATTGCCTTGTTTGCCGATGCAGCCCCCGACGTCGCGCTGAATCTGCACGTGGGGACCCTCACCGCCATCGAGCGCGGCGTGCTCGATGGCACATTTCACATTGGTGTTATTCCGGGCCATCGCAGCTCGGATCTGCTGGAGTACGTGCCGCTGTTCGCAGAGGCCATGTCCCTGTATTGCGGCGTTGGCCACCCACTCTTCAGGCAAGCAACTGCGCTGCTGGACTGGGAAGGTTTGCGAGCCCACCGGTTTGCCGGCCTGGGCTACCACTCACCCAACATGGAAGTCACCCAGCGCCAGCGACTGACGCGGGCGGCGACCGGTTTTGACCAGGAATCGATTGCGACCTTTATCCTGTCAGGACAGTTTTTGGGGTTTTTGCCCGATCACTATGCACAGAACTTTGTGCAAACCGGGCACATGCGGGCGATTGAGAGTGCGGTTCTGCGCTACGACTGCGATTTTTTCGCCATTACCAGGCGCTCGCCACAGCCCTCGCGCGCAACCAGAGCCTTTGTAGACTGCCTGTTGCAGGCACATCGCGCCCCATAGGTGGGGCTCAAGAGTCGGGAGGACTTACTTGCGACGTGCCCAGGGGCCCAGCGTCCAGTGCTCCAGGGTCGCCAGAAAACGACCAAATCGGGCGGAAGCCAGCAGGGACGGCTTGACTAATCCAAACTGAACGGCACGTGCGTACGTTTCACGCGCCAGATCGAATGGAAGGGTAAGAATAGGGGTTGCGATTGAATTCACGTTTAACTCCTTGCGGATGTAGAGATGCAGATATTAGGGTAAACCCTAGTATTCCAAGTGGCCGGATGATAATCCATTGCTGACAGTAGGGGGATTTCGCTGCGCTGCCCGGCTACCATGTGGCATGCACATGTGGATCTGGCTTGTCGCTTCCCTGATTTTCCTGGCGGGTTGTTCGACGGCGCCCAACACCGGGAGCCCGACGACCGCTGGCTTGGCGGTTGATGTGCCATCGCGCCTGTCGTTGGACCAAGCCAACGATGTCACGATCTATGCCATGAGTCTGGTCGGCACACCCTATCGGCATGGTGGCAACACGCCGCAGTCAGGATTTGACTGCAGTGGATTGATTGGC
>CAJBVC010000488.1 GCA_903958915.1 uncultured beta proteobacterium | reverse complement strand
TCCAGGGATGTACTGCTGGAGCCGCGTTTTCGCAAAAACAACCCCGACTACATCGACGGCAAACCCTGCGTGTATGTGGGCATGACGGGGCTGGACCCGGACGTACGTTTCGACAAGCACAAGGCCGGCATCCAGGCCAACAGCTATGCGCAGCAATACGGCCTGCGCCTGCTGCCAGACCTGTACGAGGCTTTCAACCCCATGGGCTACCAGGATGCGGTGGACAAGGAGATCGAAGTCGGCATTGATCTGCGCTCGGCAGGGTTTGGTGTGTGGCAGGCCTGACTGCTTCGGAGTTTTTGTTCGCTATCGTTTTGGTAGCTGCTCACGCATATTCCGCGAGCGCTGGAGGCCAGTTTTCTATTGCGGCTTTTCAATCAGGCTGCGCAAGATGATGCCGCACGGTGCCAACGGGCCGGCAGTGGACATCATCACCACCAAAGTTGTGACTTTCCTTCGCGATCTGGATCGCGCCTAGGGACTTTCCAGCCAGCGATGGACTCCATCTTGCTACGCTTTTCGTAGCTTATCACGCCCATTCTGCGGGCGCTGGCGGCTCATTTATTACCTTCTATTTGGCTCGGCAGACCGCGCTGACCGTGCGCACACAAGCATCACCCGCCTAGAATGCGCTGCACCCCACCCGCAGCAGTGCTGCACCATTCAATGAGGACGCCAACCATGCCCCAACTCAAACTCACGTACTTCGACTTTCACGGTGGCCGCGCCGAACCCGCGCGCCTGGCCATGGCCATTGGCGGTGTCGCGTTTGAAGACTACCGTTTCAACTTCCCCGATTTTGCAGAAGTGCGCAAGACCACGCCGCTGGGCCAGGTGCCCACGCTGCAGGTGGATGGCGTACAGGTAACACAATGCGACTCGATCCTGCGCTACGTGGGAAAACTGGCGGGCCTCTACCCAACGGATCCGTTCCAGGCGCTGTTGTGTGATGAGGTCATGTTTGTCGTGGAAGAGGCTGGCATGAAGCTGGGGCCTACTTTTCGCATGACCGGCGAAGAACAAAAAGCAGCTCGCCTCGCGCTGGTGAACGGGTCTATACCCGTGTATTTGCGATGGCTTCAATCCCAATTGATGGCCCACGGTGGAGAGTATTTTTCCGACAATCGCCTGACCATTGCCGACCTGAAGGTTTTCATCGATGTGCGTGGACTGAATTCCGGCCGCATGGACCACGTGCCTACTGACCTGGTGGAACAGATTGCGCCGGCGCTCAACGCGCACATGCGACGCATTGCAGAATCAGAAGCAGTTTCGCGGTACTACGCACAGTTTCAGTTGCCATCGTCAAAATGACAATGTACAAAATGTTCACCAGGATTTAGCAGCGCTGGTCTCTTCGGGGTTTTGCTTCGCAGAGACCGAGAGCTTTTGCTGCTGCGACTGCTTCGCCCCATGTAAGAATTTCAGCGTGGAGGCTTCGGCAAAGTGATATCTTTTTGAGCCATCACCTTTCGTAGGCGGTCTGGATAGTCGCTGATGATGCCATCCACACCCCAATCGATCAACTTTTCCATTTGCACTTCTTCATTCACAGTCCACGGGATCACCTGCATTCCCAATGATTGGCCCACCTTGACCAGTTTGGCCGTGAGATTGCCGAAGTTGGGCGCCCAGATGACGCCGTTGGCCTTGCCGGCAGAGGCCCGAACCATGTGCGCAACACTGCCGTCGAACGCGTCCAGACGGAGACCTGCCGTCCATGCGCTGTCTTTCACTGTACTGTAGTCAGGCCAGTCAGCGGTGAGGTACATGGTGCGAATGGAGGGTTCGAGCTGGTGCAGCATTTCGAGTGTGCGCCAGTCAAAGCTTTGCACCATGACACGGCGCGTCATCCCTGCATCGCGTATCACCCCGAGCATCGTTTTGACAAAAGCTTCCGGCGCCAACGTGTTGTCCGGGTGATGCGGGTTGATCTTGGTCTCCATGTCAAAGTGCACATCGTTGGCGCCTAGGTCGTTCACAAGTTTGAATAGCGCGGCCAGGGTCGGGATGCGCTGCCCGTCGCGTGGTTGCTGCCCTGCAAATTCTTTGGCATAGGGATGGGCAGGGTTCAATCGGCCCACGTCGTAGGTCTGCAACTGCGCCAGCGTCAGGTTCTTGATCAGCGGTTCGTGCCGCGTCAGCCAGCTACCATTCGCGTCGCGTGTGAGCGCCGGATTGAGCGCCGGGTCGTGGGAAATGACCGGGATGCCGTCGGCCGTGATGGCGATGTCAAGCTCAATGGTGGTGGTGCCCATGCGAATCGCGTTTTCGAATGCGACCAGTGTGTTTTCCGGCCACAGTCCCCTCCCGCCTCGATGGGTCTGCATGTCAAAAGCAGCACTGGGCAGCGACAAAGTTGCGAGCAAAACTACAGTCCAGGGCTTACGCAGCAAGCGCAAGGCGCTATACAAATTAGAGCAAATTAGAGTCTCCATGGACGATGCCTGTTGCGTCAAAGTTTGATGTAGATGCGCTTGCGGTCCATGGCATAGCCTACCGCCCAGCAGGCGAGCATGAACGCCACCGCAAACGCCAATGAACCCGGCTTGTCTCCCGCCCACCACTGAAATCCGTGGAGATAAAGCCAGTCAAACAAGGCAATATCGCCCACTTTGGCAATCCAGAAAACCGAAGAAAGCACTTCGCTGAGCAAATAGATGAACAGTGTGTT
Organism: uncultured beta proteobacterium; assembly: GCA_903958915.1. Lineage (GTDB taxonomy): Bacteria > Pseudomonadota > Gammaproteobacteria > Burkholderiales > Burkholderiaceae_C > Allorhodoferax. The sequence continues at coordinate 694 of CAJBVC010000488.1, read as the reverse complement.
CTTGCCGAAGATCTCGAAGAATGGGGTCCAGCGCCGCACACCGGCGATGTCGATGACATACACCAGAAGGGCTAGAACGCACAGGTCAACGCCAACGGCGCACAGCACGTAAGAACTGGTCCAGAGTTTTTTGTTAATCGGGAACACGGCGCTCCAGGCCAATGCCACGGTCACGGCGATCACCCCCACCATCAACAACTTGCTGACCACTTCATAGTTGGCACCCCGCGAGCGAAGTAAATTGCCGGCCAGGTACCCTGCAATCACATTGACGATCGACGGCAGTGTTCCCAGCACCCCCTCGGGGTCAAACGGCACGCCCTCGCCTTTGTACAGGTGACCGTCACCCAGCAGCCATTTGTCCAGATGGATGGCGGCGTTGCCCTCCAGCGTGAAGTCGCCCCAGGCGAGCATGATCCCCCAATAGCCTAGCAGTGCCACCCCACAGAATGCCACTACAAAACGCGCATTGCCAAAGTGGATGATCAGTGCTGCCAGTCCGTAGCTCAAGGCGATACGTTGCAGCACGCCCAGAATGCGGGTGTTTTCAAAAGGAATCAGGCTCCATGGGCCAGGCTTGTCCCACTGCACAAAGGGGAACCAGTACAGCAGATAGCCGCACAGGAATATCAACGCGGTTCGAGTGAGCACTTTGCGAAGCACAGCAGTGTCGCCCATGCGCTGGTATTTTTCC
>CAJBVC010000487.1 GCA_903958915.1 uncultured beta proteobacterium | reverse complement strand
TGTTACCGCCATGGAGCATACCCCTACCTGGCTGGTCAACAGCTTTATTTACCTCAGTGCCGCGGTCATCGCGGTGCCCCTGAGCCAGGCGCTCGGCCTGGGCTCGATCATCGGCTACCTGGCGGCGGGCATCGCCATTGGCCCGTGGGGACTGGGCTTGGTGACCAATGTGGAGGACATCCTGCACTTTGCCGAGTTTGGGGTGGTTCTGATGCTGTTTCTGGTGGGACTGGAGCTGGAACCCAAGCGCCTGTGGAGCTTGCGGCGCCCGATTTTCGTGTGGGGAACCGTGCAGGTGCTGGGCTGTACCCTGGCGCTGTTTGGCGCGGCGCTGCTGGTCGGGGTAGGCTGGAAAACCGGACTGGTCGCCGCACTCGGACTGGCGTTGTCGTCCACTGCGATTGCCTTGCAAGTGATGGGTGAGCGCAACCTGTTGCCCACCGGCAGTGGCCAGGCAGGTTTTTCCATCTTGTTGTTTCAGGATGTCGCGGCCATTCCGATCCTGGCGCTGTTGCCATTGCTCGGTAGCGTTGCGGGCGCGAATAGTGGCCTGACGCCCGCAGACAGTGCGCAGGAAGCTATAAAAATACTAGCGGTTATCGCTGGTATCGTGCTGGGCGGGCGCCTGTTGCTGCGACCCCTGTTCCGCTGGATTGCGCGCAGCAGGACACCGGAAATCTTCACCGCTGCGTCGTTGCTGCTGGTGGTGGGCATTGCGGCGCTGATGCAGCGGGTGGGTCTGTCGATGGCGCTGGGCGCCTTCCTGGCGGGTGTGTTGCTGGCGGAAAGTGAGTACCGGCGCGAGCTGGAAACCAATATCGAACCGTTCAAAGGGCTGCTGCTCGGGCTCTTCTTCATCGCGGTAGGGATGGGGATTGACCTGGGCGTGCTGGCCCAGTTCCCATGGCAGATGGCGGGTATCGTCCTGGGTTTTCTGGCGGTCAAGGCACTGGTGATCTACCTTCTGGCCAGACAGCTGGAGCTGCCCTTTCAGGAGCGTCCCGTGCTCACTGTGTTGTTGGCACAGGGTGGCGAATTCGCCTTTGTCGTGTTTCAGACTGCCGCCGGTGCCAACGTCTTCTCGGCCCAGACTGCATCGCTGCTGGTCGGCGCCGTGGCGGTGTCGATGCTGGTGAGCCCGCTGCTCTTGGTCGCGATGGACAAATGGCTGCTGCCACGCTATGCGAACTGCGGTGCTACGCCGATGGAGGAAATTTCGGAGCCACAAAACGCATCGGTGCTGATTGCCGGGTTTGGTCGCTACGGGCAAATCGTGGCCCGCGTGCTGCTGGCGCAGGGGCAGCCGTGCACGGTGCTGGACCACGATGCCGAGATGATTGAGGCGGCGCGTCAGTTTGGCTACCGGGTGTTTTACGGCGACGCCACACGCCTGGACCTGCTGCGCACGGCTGGAGCGGGTAACGCCAGCATATTGGTGGTGGCGGTGGACGATGTGGAGCAGTCGCTTGAAATTGTGGATTTGGCGCGCCACCACTTTCCCGCCCTGCACATCGTGGCGCGGGCGCGCGATGTCACCCACTGGAACCAGTTGCGCGACCGCGGCGTGATGCTGGTGCAGCGCGAAATGTTTGAGTCAAGCCTGATGAGTGCGCGCAGCGTGCTGGAGTTGTTGGGCCAATCGCAGGAAGCGGCAGACCAGACCACGCGCATCTTTCGCCAGCACAATCTGGAGTTGTTTGAGCAACTCCACCCACACTACCAGGATCGCGCCAAACTCATTTCCGTGGTGAAACAGGGACGTGCACAGCTCGAACAGCAGATGGCGCAGGAGCGTGAGGCTCAGCGTGGTGGCACCCCTGCCGGTGGCGGGGGCGGCGGGGGGTAGTAGCCGGTTCCGGGAGGTGGTGGCGGCGGGTAGTAACCCGCTCCAACCGGCGGCGGCGGCGGCGGCGGCGGCACCGTGGATTGCCGGTAAACAACACCCGGCAGCCGGTTACCCTTGGCCACCATGCACCGCGCATAGATGCGGTCAAAAAGCCGCTGCGCCGAGTGATCGATCGCGGCGCTGCGGTTGAGGCCGGCGGCTGTGCCCATGATCAGACCGGCGATGGCGCCACTTTCGGTGCGGTCGTGGTGCCTGCCACTCACCGCATTGCCGACCGCAGCACCGATCAAGGTGCCGACCAGGGCCGAGCCCACCACCGCGTCGGTGGGCGTATCCGCGTTCATCGCATCGGCTGCCATGGCACGGCACTGGTCATCTTCGTCAGCAAACAGGTCGGGCGGCTTGCCAGACGAGGGATAGGCCGCAATACGCGGCTCGTGCGGAACAGCGGCGCACCCCGTCAGACCGAGCAGACACACCACTGCAGTAACGCGGAACCAGGGCAAAGTGGCGCGCTTCATTGGGGAGGACTCGCCGGTGTGGCGGGGACAGTTTTCCAGCCGCCAGGGCATGCTGGCACATAGGGGTAATAGCCGGCAGATGCTTCGCAGTAGTACCAGACCTGTGGCGGGGGTTCCAGCACGACCGGCGGCGCGACTGGTGCTACGACGACGGGTGGTGGCGTCTGAACGATGACGGTGGAAGGCAGGTAGGGGTCCGGATACGGGTACACCGGCTGTGGATAGAAATACCAGGAGCCGCCGGCCACCCACCACCAACCCAGCCGCCCCGCGTGGTGGGTATGGCGCCAACTGCCTGAGCGCCAACGGTTGAAATCATGCGACTGGAAATGGCGAATATCGCCGCCCCATCCACGGCCTGGCCCGCGGTAGTGGTCGCGGTGCTGCGCAAAGACGCTCTGGGGGATTGCGCTGAGCAGCGCTGCGAGCGCACATGACCAAGCCAGCAAATATTTCATAACGAGCGACCTCTCGAACAAAAAGGAGCAGGGGCGAAGGCCCCGCCACTGCTTAACGCCAGGCACTGCACTTTTGTTGACGCGCGATGCCGTAGCACCATTCATTTATAGCGCTTCAACGCCGGTTGAAATGCCCGATTTGCCATCTTTACATTTGCAGGCCGACGACACTTGGTAAGCTCGGGACCATGCCCCAGACCGCGTTACGCCAACTCCTTGCCCACCGGCATTTCGTACGCTTCTGGTGGGCTCGCATGGCGGGCATCATGGGCAACCAGATGCTGATGGTGGCGCTGGCCTGGCACATGTACGACATCACGCTCAGCGCCTGGGACCTGGGTCTGGTCGGGCTATTCCAGTTCATACCGGCCTTATTGCTCACCTTGCCAGCGGGACACGTTGCTGACCGGCTGCACCGCGGGCGCATTTTCGCGGCCTGCATGGCATTGCAGGCTGTCGTGGCGGCGCTGCTGGCGGCTGCCACTCAAGGCGGGTTCGCCACGCGCGAGATGATTTTTGGCCTGTCGGTGGCGTTGGGGCTGGCGCGGGCTTTCCAGATGCCGGTGCAACAGGCGCTCACACCGCTTTTGGTACCCCAGCATTTGCTGCAGCGCGCCATCGCGCTCAGTTCCAGCGGCCTTCAGGTGGCCGTGATCGGAGGCCCGGCATTGGGCGGCTTGCTGTACGCAGCAGGCCCCACCACGGTGTACGCGTGTTGCGCAGCTTTGCTGCTGGGCAGTTGCCTGTTGACCCTGACCGTTCGCTATGCCCATAAACCCTCCTTGCAGGCAGCCACCTGGCGAACCGTTCTGGCCGGTGTCGAGTACGTGTGGCAGCGTAAGGTATTGCTGGGCGCAACCTCACTCGACCTGTTTGCGGTGCTGCTGGGCGGCGCCACCGCCCTGCTGCCCATTTATGCGCGTGACATCCTCGACACCGGCCCGATGGGCCTGGGGCTGTTGCGTGCAGCGCCGGCGGTGGGTGCGCTGGTGATGTCCCTGGTGCTGCTGCGCTGGCCGATTGAACGCCGGGTGGGACACAAACTGCTGGCATCGGTGGCAGCGTTTGGCCTGGCCACCATTGTCTTTGGCCTGTCCACCCATTTCGGGCTCTCGCTGCTGGCGCTCGCGCTCTCGGGGGCAGCCGACAACATCAGTGTTGTCATGCGCCTCACGCTGATGCAGATGGAAACGCCCGACGAACTGCGTGGCCGGGTGTCGGCGGTTAATTCCATCTTCATTGGTGCATCCAACCAGCTGGGCGAGTTTGAGTCCGGCGCCACGGCCGCACTGTGGGGACCGGTGGGATCGGTGGTGGTGGGCGGCTGCGGTACGTTGCTCATCGCCGCGGGCTGGCTGAAGCTGTTTCCCAGCCTGGCCAAGCGCGACCGCATGCAATAGGCCACTACCTGGGCGCCAAAGCGTCCCACAATAGTTTGACCCCGGTCAGGAACATGCCGGTGTAGATAAAGCGGTAGAACAAGGTTGGCTCAATGCGCCGCGCCAACCGTACGCCCACCCAAACGCCAACGGGTGCCAACGGCAACAGCACCAAAGACGTTGCCATATTGCGTCCATCGAGCAGGCCCAGCCAGGCGTAGGGGATCCATTTTGAGAGGTTGACGACAAAGAAAAAGAAGGCCATGGTGGCAGTGAACTTCAAGGGTGTGAGCTTGAGCGGTATCACGTAGGCTGCGACGGGTGGTCCCCCTGCATGGGCAATGAAGCTGGTAAAGCCCGAAGTGGTGGTGAGCAGCGCACCCAGCCAGCGCGGCGGTGGCGCGCTGCCAGGCTGTGGCGGAAACAGAAGGCGCTGTGCCAGAAAGAGCAAAGTAAACGCCCCCACCAGTCCGGCCACCGTTTGCGCATTGAGTACCTTGAACAACACCGTACCCATCACGATGCCCAACATGCCAAATGGCACCAAGAACTTCAGCAGGCTGCGGTCAAAGTCGTTGCGAAATGCCGCCATGCCCAGCAAGTCCATCACCAGCAGCACCGGCATCAGGATGGCCGCCGCCTCCGGTACGCTCACCACCAGCGCCATCATGGGAACGGCGAGCGAGCCGAAACCAGCTCCAAACCCGCTCTTGCTCACGCCCATCAGCAAAACCGCCGGAATGGCGACCAGGTAAAAGGCGGGATCAGTGATCAGGGGCAACGGCATGGATGGGCATGAAAAGGGCTCTAGCGCCCGTCGGACAAGCGTGACATGCTATCAAATTTGTAATGGCGCGGGCGCATGGTGCGATCTTCCGGTACGCGAACTTGGTAAAGGACGGTTTATCATCGCAGCCATGAGTAGCAGTCCCGATGTCGCACAGATCCGATTCACCAACGCGATCGCCTTATTTGATGAGTTTGTGCGCGCCACGGTGAAGCATCCG
>CAJBVC010000486.1 GCA_903958915.1 uncultured beta proteobacterium | reverse complement strand
TTTCACGTCGCGCTACGCCATCGTGTTCTATTTGCTGCGCAACCCGACGCCCGAGGCGAAAACCGCACTGGAGCGTCTGCGTAGCGCCGGTTTGCTCTGAATTTTGTAGCTGTACATGGACGCTCCCGTTTTGCCAAGCTTTCAATTCATGCAGACTCGAAGGTAAAGATTGCACCCGTACATTCGGACTTTGTGTGTGACTTTTGATCACTGTCCCTGATGGGATTCGCTGGTCGGCTCCTCGATTGCTTACGCGCACTCTGGGTGCAGCAGCTATAGCGGGTTTTGCCAACCACGGTCTGACCTGTCTTGCCATCACTTCATGATCGCCTGAGCAATCGGTGGTTCATTTCTCCCCGCCTCAATTGTTGTTGTTGAATCTATCGACCGACTTGACCTATGTGGCCGCCTTGGCGCACACGTAGTCAAGTCGGAACTCCCTGTCGTGGACCAACAACGCCCACACAATGCGCGCGTTCTTGTTGGCCAGTGCGACAGCCGCCACATTCTTGTTGCGCCGCTTGAGCACGCCGCTGACCCAACTGCAGGAATCGGGTTTGCGACTCTCCCAGTGGATCACCGAGCGAGCACCGTGAATCAGCAAGGTGCGCAGGTAGATGTCCCCACGCTTGCTGATTCCCAGCAGATTTTGCTTGCCCCCGCTGGAATGCTGCCGGGGTACCAAGCCCAACCAGGCTGCCACCTGCCTGCCGTTGTCAAAGTTCTTGGCATCCCCAATGGTGGCCACCAAGGCACTGGCTGTGATGGGGCCAATACCGGGAACCCCTGCCAGTTTGCTGCTGAGTTCGCTCTGATGGTGCCACTTCACAATCTGGGCTTCGAGCTCCTTGACTTGATCGTCAAGCCCCTTGAGATGATCGAGCAAGCGTTGGATGAGTAGCCGAAAGGCACCCGGCAGCTCGTTGCTGGCGTCTTCAAGGAGTTCAGGTACCCGATTGGCAATATGCCCAATACCTTGGGGAATGATCAAGCCAAACTCCGATAGCAAGCCCCGAATTTGGTTGGCTTGGGCGGTGCGCGCTTTGACGAACCCCTGGCGCACGGTGTGCAACGCCAATACGCTTTGCTGCTCGACGTTTTTGATCGGCACAAAGCGCATGTTGGGCCGGGTGACCGCCTCGCAGATGGCCTCTGCGTCGGCCGCATCGTTCTTGTTGGTCTTGACGTAAGGTTTGACGAACTGCGGTGCTATCAGCTTGACGGTGTGACCAAAGCCTTGGAGCTTGCGTGCCCAGTAGTGGGCGCTACCACAGGCTTCCATGCCGATCAGGCAGGGCGGCAGGTTGACCAGGAATGCAGCCATCTGTTCGCGTTTCAATTGTTTCTTGATGACGGGCTTGCCAAACTCGTTGACCCCGTGCAGTTGAAACACGTTCTTTGCCAGATCAATGCCCAATGTTGTAATCTTCATGTCGGACGCTCCTGTCTGTTTAAGTGGTTACTCAACACATCCACTTTGGCACATTACGATGCCGCTTAGGTGGGAGCGCCCATCCCATTGCTTACGCTTGTCTGGAGGGCGCTGCAGCCACTTTTTTCTTATAGAACTTTGGCGATGGAGGCGCAGACGTAGTCAATGTTCTTGCTGTTCAGAGCCGCCACACACATGCGGCCAGTATCGGTTCCGT
>CAJBVC010000485.1 GCA_903958915.1 uncultured beta proteobacterium | reverse complement strand
TCTGAGCAACTTCGCGGCGCTGTACCAAGCCCAGGGCCAGTACGCGCAGGCCGAGCCGCTGCTCAAGCGATCCGTGGCGATCCGGGAGAAGTCCCTGGGACTTGACCATCCCTCGGTAGCCACGAGTCTGCACAACCTCGCGGCGCTGTACCACGCCCAGGGCCAGTACGCGCAGGCCGAGCCGCTGTTCAAGCGAGCCCTGGCGATCCACGAGAAGTCCCTGGTGGCTGACAGTCCTTTGATCGCCAGCAGCCTCACCGGACTTGCGTCCCTCTACCAGGCCCAAGGCCAGATCGCACCGGCCCTGGCCCTGTCCCGGCGCGCCAGCGCCATCTACCGCCAGCGCATTGTGGCCGCCGGGGTCGAGGACTCAGCCAGCCAGGAAGCTGCGGCGGGTCAAGTTGGCCTGTTTCGGCACCTCTCTTTGCTGGCCCTGAACCCAGAGCAGGAGCCCGTGCCCAAGCTCACCGACGAAGCCCTGCAAACGGTGCAACTGGCGCAGTCCTCCGGCACCGCCTCTGCCATTGCCAAAATGGCCGCCCGGTTTGCCACGGGGGACGATGCGCTGGCCGTGCTGGCCCGGCGCAAGCAAGACGCCGCCAAGCGCCGCAACAAGGACGAAGCCCAGCTCATCAAGGCCGCCAGCCAGCCCCCCGCAAAGCGCGATGCGGCCCGCGAGCAGCGCCTGCGCGAGAGCGTGGCCCAGACGGCCAAGGAACTGGAAGCCATTGATGCTGAGTTGACCCAGCGCTTCCCCGCCTACCAGGAGCTGGCCCGCCCCGAGCCGGTGACGCTGGCCAAGGTGCAGTCGCTACTGAGCCCCGGCGAAGCCATGCTGGTCTATGGGCTGGATGCCGACAGCAGCTACGTCTGGGTGGTGACACCGCAGACGGCCAGCTTCCGGCCCTTGCCCGTCAAACGCAAAGACCTGGACGCCCAGGTCGCCAGGGTGCGCAGCCAGATGGCGCTGGATCGTGCCGATCAGGGCCTCAAGGTCAGCGTGGATGTGTTGCATGGGCTCTACACCAGCCTGTTTGCGCCCATAGCTCCCGAGCTTGCCGGGGTTACCCACGTGATGGTGGTGCCCGCCGGACCCTTGCAGAGCCTGCCCTTTGGCATGCTGGTGACTGCGCCTGTAATACCCATCAAGACCCGTGCCGACTACCGCAAGGTACCGTGGCTGATCAAAAAGTATGCCTTCTCGGTGCTGCCCTCGGTCAGCTCGATTCAGGCATTTCGCCAGTTTGCCAAGACGCAACAGGCCAAGGGGGCGTTTGTGGGTTTTGGTGATCCGGTGCTGGGCACCCAAAGCGACCTGACCCGTGGCGTGCGCGCCAAACTCGATGTGGCCGGGGTGTTTCGCAATGTAGGCGCGGCCACAGGCGCTGGCGCGGCCGGGCGCGCAGACATTGCCGATGTCGATTTCATTCGTGGCACACCGAGCCTGCCCGAGACGGCGGGTGAGCTGCGCAACATGGCCAGAATCTTGAAGGCAGAGGCTTCAACGGTGTGGCTGCAGGAGCAGGCCACCGAGACGCGCGTCAAAACCATGGACCTGTCGCGCTACCGCACCCTGGCCTTTGCCACGCATGGGGCGCTGGCCGGGCAGGTCAGCGGTGCGGGCGAGCCCGGGCTGCTGCTGACCCCGCCCAAGGTGGGCACGCTGGAAGACGATGGCTACCTGTCTGCCAGCGAAATTGCCAGGCTCGACCTGAACGCCGACTGGGTGGTGCTGTCGGCCTGCAACACGGCCGCCGCCGACGGCACGCCCGGTGCCGAAGGGCTGTCGGGCATGGCCAAGGCATTCTTCTTCGCCGGGGCCCGAAGCCTGCTGGTATCGCACTGGCAGGTAGCCACTGAGGCGACGGTGCCGCTAACCACCGTCATGCTTAAGGAATACGAAGCCCACCCAAAACGCGGCAAGGCGCAGGCCCAGCGCAAGGCGATGTTGGCGCTGATGAACACCCCCGGTCGCCCGGAGTACGCGCACCCGCTGTACTGGGCGCCGTTTGTGGTGGTGGGCGAAGGCGGCGCGGGGGTTGGCGGGAAATAGGGCGGCTCTGCGGCAACTGAGTCCTCTACATAACGCTGCAAACCCGCCACCCAAGCCGGTGGGCCCGGTGTTCCTTCGTCGGCCTGCAATTCGCGGTTGCCACAGAGTCGGCAGCCCGCCACGGCTTTGACGCTATGACAGGTGCACACCAAGTAACTGCCCGCCCGCGAGCACAGGCCAGAGAAGGGACACCCGGTCCACCGGCTTGGGTGTTAGGCTACGCAATTGCAGACTGAATTGCTACAACAAGATCGGCATAGGGGGCAGCCGTTAAGCTGCGCCCCTGCCACACCACCCGGCATGCGGGTCCGCACCGGGCGGTTCGTGAAGTTGAGGTCATGTGAGTCGGGGTATGCCAATGCTGTCAAAGTGTGTCACTGTCAGCACGCGGTGTAAGTTGGATCGACTGCAATGCCACCACCGTCGGCCTGCGACAGCTACCTGTGCTGCTACCTCGTGGGAAGCGCCAAGCCCTCGAAGGTTCCGATATATCGTGGTGCCACGCTTCCACTGTTTGAGCTGAACTGCCCTAAGCCGTCGGCGAATCCATGAATCCAAATCCCGAAACGTTGTTGGAGTTTGTGCGAGACGGAAGTAGCCCTTCCAACCCGGCAGGCATTGGCATTGAGCCAGCGCATCAACGTGAAGTGTTTCGTGAGTTTCACCAACCGGGCAACCCGGAGCGTGATCGGCGCAAGGGCCTAGGCCTGGGGCTGTCGATTGTCGAGGGCCTGGCCCGTACGCTGGAGCACCCTTTGTTGCTGAAATCGACGCCGGGGCGTGGCAGCATGTTTCGGCTGACATTGCCGCTGGCCACAGGGGTTTGCGTGGACAACGCCGTGGTGCCGACGCATCACAAAGACGAGCTCCGCGATGTGCGCGTATTGGTGGTCGATGACGACGAAGCGGTGCGCACCGGCACCCTGCAATTGCTGCGAGATTGGGGCTGTGTGGGGGAGGCGACGGAATCGATTGAAGAAGCGCTGGAGTTGGCCGCCAAGCATGCCCCGGATGTCGTCATCAGCGATTACCGTTTGCGCGAGCAACGCTCGGGCCTGGAGGCCATAGCCGCCTTGCGCAGTGTCTTGGGGCAGAGTTTGCCAGCCTTGCTGATTACCGGTGACACAGCGCCTGATCGGTTGCGCGAGGCACTCAGCAGCAACATTCCTTTGCTGCATAAGCCCGTGTCACCGGACCAGTTGCACCTTGGATTGGTGAATGTTTTGTTGAAGTAGCACTGTGAAGGCACTCACTGTGCAGACAGCACTTTGCGCAGCACTGCCCCATCTTTTCGCTGGCGATCATCATGCACACAAAGGCCTGAAACGCCTGTGCAGCCTGCGTAAGCAGCTATTATTGTTATAGCGACTCCACTTCAAACCCAACCACGCGGCGGCTGGCTTTGCTGAATTCGACTCCGATTTGGTGAATCGGCTGAGACGAGGATGTGGCTGATGAGCCAGTCTTGTGAGAAAAATCGATTGTTTACTTCGCCGTCTTATTTTTTTCCTTCTTCAGTTCCCACCCGAGCCGCAAAGAGGTGCTCGTTGCACTGATGTTGGGGCTGAGCACGATGCCGTTGCGCAACGGGCTGATCAACGCCACTTTGTAGGTTGGG
>CAJBVC010000484.1 GCA_903958915.1 uncultured beta proteobacterium | reverse complement strand
TTTTCGATTCGTCGCTGCCGGCTTCTTGCTACTGAGCGCCACGCTTCTGATTGGCTTTTCCTTCGGAGATGCCCTTTATGGTCGCCCCCATGCATGGCATCGCGACCACAAGATGGTGTTCTCCTTGCTCGCGTGGATTACCTTTGCCTCACTGCTCATTGGACGTCGCACATTTGGCTGGCGCGGCAAGCGCGCCACCAAGGTACTGTACACAGGAACAGGCTTTCTTTTGATGGCCTACGTCGGATCGCGCTTTGTATTTGAGGTCGTCCTGGGTCGTGCACCATGAAGTTTTTGCTGATTCTCGCCATAGTTGCCTGGTTGGCATGGCGTTGGCGATCATCACGCGTCCGGTCGCAATCGCGGGCTAAATCGGAAAGCGTCGGCGAGCCCACTACCATGCTGTGCTGTGACCGCTGCGGGTTGCACTTGCCCGCGCGCGACACTATCGCGGGCAAATCGGGGGTTTATTGCTGCCAGGAACACCTGCGGCAAGCGGAGCCATAGATGTCGCTTGGCAATCCGGCGAAGTCTTGGCTTGGCGCGAGTGGCATGGAGTCTTTTGCAGAGCCAGTAGAAGATTCGCACGAGATGGTGCGTCTATGGCAGGGCTTCATGACGGCACGCTTGACACTCGGAGTGGTCTTGGTGATCTTGCAAGCGACCTTGTACACCATCAATCTCAATAGCAGCACTGCGTTGCTCGCAATCAGCTCCGCGTATTGCGCCAGCACACTGATCAACAGGCTTTACGCCCACCCTCGGCCGCTGGGCAACCGCTTTACTGGCGCCTGGCTGCAATGGGTCGGTGTCGACATACTGGTCTTCCTTCTGCTCCAATATCTGCAAGGTAGCAGCCTCAACTACACGGCTTTGTGCGGGCTGCCTATTCTTTTCACTGCGGTTTTAGGCACCATAAGGCTGGCGCTTGGCACGGCTGCTGGTGTGACCATGTTGCTGATGGGTGGCAACCTGTGGGGGTACCTTGAGTCGCCAGCCAACGCGGCTCCGCACTTGGCGCAGTCTGCACTGAGTGGAGTCGGCTTTTTTGCCATAGCATTGCTGGCCAGCCAGGTTGCGACCCGACTGGCCAGCGAAGGTCATCGGGCACGGACCAGTCAACTTGCTGCCAAGATTCAACGCCAGGTCAACGAACTTGTCATCGAATCGCTGCCGGATGGCGTTCTTATCGTCGATGACAAAGGCTGCGTGCGTGCGGCCAATCCAGCAGCTCGAATGTTGCTCGGGTCCGACCGCGCCCGCATGGCGTCGAACTTCTTCCTTCACGAAGAGTCGGGGTGGGCACCGCTGCTTGACCTCACACAAACCAGCGTCATCAGCGGCCAAGGCATTGAAGCTGATGTCAGTATTCGACATGCTGGCCACGGACCAAGAAGGGTCCGCGCCCGCACGCGCCTCGCATCACCCGAGGGACACGAAGGTGATAGTCTCTGTGTATTGTTCCTGCAGGACCAGCGCGAAATCGAGGCTCGCCTGCGCACCGAGAAGTTGGCGAGCATGGGCCGTATGTCCACTGCGGTAGCCCATGAAATTCGCAATCCACTGGCTGCGATCACCCAGGCAAATGCTTTGTTGGACGAAGACTTGTCTGATCCGCGCCTTAAGCGACTCACGCTGATGGTCAATCAGAATGCACGCCGACTGGACCGTATCGTCGAGGACATTCTGAAGGTATCCCGTGTTCATCCCGATGAACCGAGGGCCCTGTTGGCAAGCGTGGACCTGCGCGTGGCCGCAACGCAAATCTGCAGTGACTGGTGCGCCCATATTCCCGACCCGCAACAGCTCGCGCTGGACTTGCCCTTGGAGCCTGTGCTGGTGCGTTTCGAACCCGATCATCTGCACCGCGTGCTGGTCAACTTGCTGGACAACGCGCATCGGTATGCCAGCAATGCACCAACCGCGATTCAGCTGAGCAGCAGGCCGGACGAGAGTCCCCTGGTCGCTCTGTCAGTGTGGAGCAATGGTGCGCCCATGGACCAAGGGGTGGAACGACATCTCTTTGAGCCATTTTTCTCTTCGGAGAGTCGATCGACAGGACTGGGGCTCTACATTTCCCGGGAACTCTGCGAACGCCACGGCGCGTCGATCACGTTTCAACGTGCCACTCGAATGATGGGAACTGAGCTGGTGGAAGGAAACGAATTTGTGATTGCATTTCTGCGCAAGGACGACAATCACCTCTCACTGATTGACAAGGTATCTGCCCCGCCATGACCAATGCCGTACAACCCCATGATTCGGGTATTCTGGTGATTGATGACGAACCAGATCTACGCACGTTGTACGAGTTGACTTTGCTGCGGGAGGGCTACCGCGTCGAAACGGCGGGCAGCGTTGCGGATGCGCAAGCACTGTTGGAACAGCGCCGCTTCTCGGTAGTGATTACCGATATGCGTTTACCCGATGGTTTGGGTATTGAACTATTGGTGTACCTGAAGCTGGCTCAGAGACCGGAACGCTGTGTCGTCATTACCGCCCACGGATCTGCCGAAAATGCCGTTGAATCCCTCAAGGCTGGCGCCTTTGACTACCTGACAAAACCAGTGGATTTGAAGCAGTTCCGATCCGTCATAGCTTCTGCCGTGCAAGACACTCTCGCAGCGGGCAGCGTCGTTCGGACGTCGCCGGCAGCTCATCCTTCACGCGGTCTTGAGCATTCAAACGCCGGAGTCATTGCGCTCGAACACCTGGTTGGCGAATCTGACGTCATGCGCAGCGTGAAAGAGCGCATTCTCAAGGTTTCGCGGAGTATGGCTCCCGTGCTAGTGCGAGGAGAATCAGGCACTGGCAAAGAACTGGTTGCTCGCGCCTTGCACGCCAACAGCCACCGGTTTGCCGGGCCATTGGTTGCGGTCAATTGCAGTGCCATCCCTGACAACTTGCTTGAGGCAGAGTTCTTTGGCGCCCGCAAAGGCGCCTACACCGGCTCAACGCATGATCGGGATGGATTTTTCCAGGCTGCAAAAGGGGGAACGCTCTTTCTGGACGAAATTGGGGACCTGCCATTGGCCATGCAATCCAAGCTCTTGCGCGCCATTCAGGAGCGATGCGTACGAGCGATTGGATCCAACGTGGAAGAACAGGTCGATGTGCGCATCATCAGCGCAACCCATAAAGACTTGGCCGAAGAGATTGTCGCGGGGCGGTTTCGGCAGGATCTTTTCTATCGCTTGAATGTCATCGACATTTTCATTCCCCCTTTGAGAGAGCGATTGGAGGATCTGCCCGTTCTGTGCAATGCACTGCTCAGGAAGATTGCGGCGGAGGCCCACTGCACAGCCCCATCCATGTCAGCCCAGGCTATTTCGCAGCTTTCCATGCTCCATTTGCTTGGAAATGTACGGGAGCTGGAGAACCTATTGCACCGCGCCGTCGCACTTGGCGAAGGAACCGAGCTCAATCTGGACGAGGCTCTGCACATTGCCAGCCCTTCGGCTGTGCAAGTCCAGACGCAGAACCCGGTCAGCACCGCGCTGCTGGCAGAAACCAAGCTGCCAGGTGATTTGCAAAATCACCTGGATGCCGAGGAACGCGACATTCTGATACGTGCGCTGCGGGCGACGGGGTTCAATCGAACTCTGGCAGCCAACCTGCTCGGACTCAGTTTGCGTCAAATACGCTACCGCATAGCCCGCCTGAAAATTGATGCACCCAGCACCCGCGACGACCCAGACATGACCTGAGAACCTCGGTATCAAGCGGATCGCTGATCGACCCGTTGACAGGTTCTTCGGCGAATCATCAAAAAAACTTAGACACACTACCTGTAGTGGCTTGCAACCTCTTCACACACCATATATAGTGTGTGCTGCTATCGCCGACTGTACAATTAACTATACCTGCAAGGCAGCGGCTCTCCCCAGATTAACAACCTGCAAACCGCATTATTCGAGGTTCGAATGCATTCTGTCGCCAACCCACCAACCCCTACCTTGAAAGCAAATTTGGGGCCTGCCGCCACATCAGACGCGGCACATGTCAGCAACCCCTTGCTGGCAAATTACCATCTGATTCGCCGCAATGGAGCCGTCGTTCCGTTTGAGCCAAACAAGATCGCCGTTGCGATGATGAAGGCTTTTCTGGCGGTCCACGGAACACAGGGCGCCGCCTCGGCCAGTGTCCGTGAAACCGTTGAGGAACTGACGCAGTTGGTACTTCGGGCATTGATGCGTTCACGCCCCGCAGGTGGCACTTTTCATATTGAAGATGTTCAGGATCAGGTCGAATTGGGTTTGATGCGCGGGGGCCACCACGAAATCGCTCGTGCCTACGTTTTGTACCGTGAACGCCGCACGCAGGAACGCACCAAGGTCATGGCTAGCGCGGCACCGGCACCTGTACAGCTGCATGTACTGGAAGGAGGGCAGCGCATTGCGCTCGATACGAAATACCTTCAACTCCTGATTTCGAGCGCCTGCGAAGGACTTGGCGCAGATGTGCAACCCGAACCCATTCTGGCCGAGACCATGCGCAACTTGTACGACGGCGTGCCCATGGATGAAGTCTACAAAGCATCCATTTTGGCAGCCAGGACGCTGATCGAAAAGGACCCGGATTACACCTTCGCAACCGCTCGACTCCTGTTTCACACGATTGCGCGCGAAGTGCTGGAGCGCGATGTTTCGCCCGCCGATATGTCGCAAGCTTACGTTGACTACTTTCCCGGGTTTATCAGGAGAGGGGTTGGCGCTGAGTTGCTTGACGAACGACTTCTGCAGTTTGACCTGCACCGGTTGGCTGCAGCCCTGCATTCGGAACGTGACTTGAATTTTGACTATCTTGGATTGCAGACACTGTACGACCGTTACTTTCTCCATCAGGGAAAAATCAGGATCGAATTACCCCAGGCGTTCTTCATGCGTGTGGCGATGGGCCTGTCCCTCAACGAAATTGACCGTGAAGCACGCGCGATCGAGTTCTATGAGGTGCTCTCCCGATTCGACTTCATGTCCAGTACACCAACGCTGTTCAATAGCGGGACATTGCGCTCGCAGCTCTCATCCTGCTACCTCACCACGGTGCCGGACGATCTGGATGGCATCTACGAGTCCATCAAGGAAAATGCACTGCTCTCCAAGTACGCAGGAGGATTGGGTAACGACTGGACGCGGGTGCGCGCATTGGGCTCGCACATCAAAGGCACCAATGGCGAATCTCCGGGGGTCGTGCCTTTCCTGAAGGTGGTTAACGATACTGCGGTAGCCGTCAATCAGGGCGGCAAGCGCAAAGGGGCTGTCTGTACTTATCTGGAAACCTGGCACCTTGACATCGAGGAATTCCTGGAACTTCGCAAGAACACCGGCGACGATCGTCGGCGCACGCACGACATGAACACCGCAAACTGGGTTCCGGATCTTTTCATGCGACGTGTCATGGAAAAGGGAACGTGGACGCTGTTCTCACCTTCCAGTGTGCCCGACCTGCACGACAAATTTGGTGTCAATTTTGAACGCGCTTATGTCGCCTACGAAGAACGCGCGGCGCGCGGTGAAATTACCCCCTCTCGGACGGTGCAAGCCAGTGACCTGTGGCGCAAGATGCTGACGATGCTGTTTGAGACAGGTCACCCCTGGATTACCTTCAAGGACGCATGCAATGTGCGCTCGCCCCAGCAGCATGTGGGCGTGGTTCATTCATCGAATCTGTGTACAGAAATTACATTGAACACGTCCGATACTGAAACCGCAGTGTGCAATCTAGGCTCTGTGAACCTCAAGCAGCATCTGAAGAATGGCGGCATCGACCACGATAAGCTGAAGAAAACGGTGGCGACCGCGATGCGCATGCTCGACAACGTCATCGATATCAATTACTACGCCGTGAAGAAGGCTCGCGATTCCAACATGCGGCACCGACCCGTGGGCCTGGGTGTCATGGCTTTTCAGGACAGTCTGTACGAACTTCGTATTCCGTACGCCAGCGACGCAGCCGTCACCTTTGCGGACCAGTCGATGGAGGCGGTCAGCTATTTTGCGTACTGGGCGTCGAGTGATCTTGCCAAGGAACGGGGCAGGTACTCCAGCTACAAGGGCTCCCTATGGGAGCAGGGAGTTCTGCCCTTGGATACGCTGGAACTCCTTTGTGTGGAACGCGGGGGTTTTGTGGAGGTGGACCGTACCTCTAGCATGGACTGGGACGCGCTGCGCAAGAAGATTGCCAGCGACGGCATGCGCAACTCCAACTGTGTCGCAATTGCACCCACCGCGACTATCTCCAACATCATTGGCGTGGACGCCTCCATCGAGCCAAGCTTTGGAAACCTTTCCGTCAAGTCCAATCTTTCCGGCGAATTCACGGTGATCAACAGCTATCTGGTGCGCGATCTGAAGGCATTGGGACTCTGGGATGACGTGATGGTAATGGACCTGAAGCACTTCGATGGTTCACTTAGCCCGATTGATCGCGTGCCAAACGAGGTGAAGCAGTTGTACGCCACAGCATTCGAAGTCGAAACGCAATGGCTTGTGGAGGCCGCAGCGCGTCGCCAGAAGTGGATCGATCAGGCGCAGTCGCTCAATATCTACATGGCTGGCGCATCGGGAAAGAAGCTGGACGAAACCTATAAGTTGGCATGGTTGCGGGGTTTGAAAACCACATACTACCTGCGCACCATGTCGGCTACCCACGCCGAGAAATCGACCGTTACAGCGGGGAGACTCAACGCCGTCTCTTCTGGTAATGATGGGCCTGGATCCGTGCGCACCTCCAGCGCGCTCGAAGCTGCCGCGAAGGCGGCACAGACACAGATCGAACTTGCAGGCATTGCTGCAACAGACATCAAGTTCTGCGGTGTCGACGACCCCACCTGCGAGTCCTGCCAGTGATCACAACCGTCACTTGCAGCGTGGCGCGATGCTATGGAACAACACATCGTGACCGCGCAGTGCAGGATTGCTTTTCATTTCATTTCGCTGCTCCCATAATCCACTGATCGGAAACCCCTATGTTGTCCTGGGACGAAGAAGTCAAGCCCACATCGCTGCCAAATTTCTCGCGCATACCGACAGAAAAACTGTCTGTGGTGTTGGACAAGTCACCCCTGATGTCAGCGGCACCACGCCGCATGCGCGCATCAGACAAGCGCATCATCAATGGTGAGACCGATGTCAACCAGTTGGTCCCGTTCAAATACAAATGGGCATGGGAAAAATATCTGGCCAGCTGTGCAAATCACTGGATGCCTCAGGAAGTCAACATGACGCGCGACATTGCGTTGTGGAAAGACCCCAATGGCCTGACAGAAGACGAACGTCGTATCATCAAACGCAATTTGGGATTCTTCGTTACTGCCGATTCACTGGCTGCGAACAACATCGTACTGGGCACCTATCGGCACATCACCGCACCCGAGTGCCGACAGTTTTTGTTACGTCAGGCCTTTGAGGAAGCAATACACACGCATGCTTATCAGTACATCGTGGAGTCGCTCGGGCTTGATGAGAGCGAGATATTCAATGCGTACAACGAAATTGAGTCGATCCGGAACAAAGATCAGTTTTTAATTCCGTTTATTGAGTCCATCATGGACCCCAATTTCAAGACCGGAACCCTGGAAACGGATCAAACCCTGCTGAAGTCGCTGATTGTTTTTGCCTGCCTCATGGAGGGGTTGTTCTTTTACGTCGGGTTCACCCAGATTCTTGCCCTGGGTCGCCAGAACAAAATGACGGGCGCCGCAGAACAGTACCAATACATCTTGCGTGACGAGTCCATGCATTGCAACTTTGGCATCGACTTGATCAACCAGTTGAAGCTTGAAAATCCGCAGTTGTGGACTGCTGCATTCAAAGCAGAGATCAGGGAGTTGTTTGAAAGAGCCGTTGAACTTGAATACCGTTACGCAGAAGACACCATGCCGCGTGGCGTTTTGGGAATGAACGCTTCCATGTTCAAGGGGTATTTGCGCTACATCGCGAACCGCCGGGCCACCCAGATTGGTCTGGATGCGCTGTACCCCAACGAAGAGAATCCTTTTCCATGGATGAGCGAAATGATTGACTTGAAGAAGGAACGCAACTTCTTTGAAACCCGCGTCATCGAATACCAGTCTGGTGGGTCTCTTTCCTGGGATTGATCAGCGAATATGTTTTCTAGAATTTCATCCATTCCATCGCTTGCTACATCAGCATTGCTGGGTGGGTGTTCCCGAGTTCATGCTGCTGGGATTGATCCCAACACCATGAATCGCTTCTTGCTCTCCAACTTGCAAGAAGTGCTCTTTGTTAATTGATCAAGGAGAAAATGATGGCAACTGCAAAAAAACCGGCCGCAAAGAAGGCCGCTCCCGCAAAGAAAGTAGTGGCGGCTAAGAAGGCTGCACCAGCTAAGAAGGCTGCACCGGCTAAGAAGGCTGCACCAGCTAAGAAGGCTGCACCGGCTAAGAAGGCTGCACCGGCTAAGAAGGCT
>CAJBVC010000483.1 GCA_903958915.1 uncultured beta proteobacterium | reverse complement strand
CCCTCGCTGGGACTCGCCAGAGTCCCGGCGACACGGGGCGGCCCGGCGGCAGGCCTAACCATGGGCCACCTCCGCTCCAGCATGGGTGTCCCACAAGCCACTCATCCACTCGCCAATTTTCTCCACCGACGCGTCGGCGATGGGGATGGAAGGAGAGAGCCTGCCGTTGGCGATCACATGCAGGCGGTCCGACACTTCAAACAACTCCTCCAGTTCCTCGCTCACCACCAGCACGGCGCAGCCCGCATCGCGCAGCGTCAGAATCTCGCCGCGAATCTGCGCCGCGGCCCCCACATCGACGCCCCAGGTGGGTTGCGACACGATCAGCAATTTGGGGTTGGCATCAATTTCACGACCGACGATGAACTTCTGCAAATTGCCACCCGAAAGTGACTTCGCCAACGCGCGCGGTCCGCGCGCCTTGACCATGTACTGCGCAATGATGCGCGCCGCATGCGCTTCGAGTTCCTTGACCCGGATCCAGCCGCCAGCAAAGTGAGGCCACGCAATCGACTCGTTGCGCGTGAGCAGCAGGTTGTGCGCCAGGCTCAAGGTGGGCACTGCTCCGCGGCCCAACCGCTCTTCGGGCACAAAATGCAGACCCATCTTGCGCCGCCGCCCGGGGTGCATGCGCGAAACATCGACTTCCCCCATATGAACGCTGCCGCGCGGGGCGCGATCGTCTTCACCACTGAGCGCATAGAGCAACTCCTTTTGACCATTGCCCGACACACCCGCAATGCCCACCACCTCGCCGCTGCGGATGTGCAAGTGAATGTCCTGCAGGTCCACGCCGAACTGGTCTTCGCGCGCCAGGCTTAAACCCTTGACGTGCATCACCGCCGAACCCGGTTTTTGCGCCCGGTGCTCCAACTGAGGTGGCTCGGAGCCGATCATCATTTTGGACAACGACGCGTTGGACTCTTCCTTGGGGTTGCACACGCCTGTCACCTTGCCGCCACGCAGTACCGTGCAGGCATTGCACAACTCACGAATTTCATGCAGTTTGTGCGAGATGTACAGAATGCTGCAACCTTCCGATGCCAGTTGCTTGAGCACCACAAACAGTTTGTCCACCGCCTGGGGTGTGAGCACCGAGGTGGGCTCATCGAGAATGAGCAGTTCGGGGCGCGTCAGCAACGCGCGAATGATCTCCACGCGCTGCATCTCGCCCACACTGAGCGTGTGCACCGGCCGACTGGGGTCCACATCGAGCCCATACTCGGCGGCCTTGGACAAAATGCTGGCGGTCACCTGCTCGAGCGAGTTGCGCGTCAGCCCCAACCACACGTTTTCTGCCACGGTCATGGTGTCGAACAGGTTGAAATGCTGGAACACCATATTTATGCCGTTGGCGCGTGCATCGTTGGGGTTGCGGATCTGCATCAACTGCCCGTTGAGCCGTAGCTCTCCCGCGTCGGGCTGGATCGCTCCGTAGATGATTTTCATCAGCGTCGATTTACCGGCGCCGTTTTCGCCCAGCACCGCATGCGTCTCACCGGGCATGACGGTGAGCGTCACATCACTGTTGGCCACCACGCCCGGGTAGGTCTTGGTAATGCCGGTCAATTGCAGTCTGGGAATAGCCATCTCCTCACTTTACACGCTAGCAAGCACGTCACGCTGCACCGCGGCGTCGGCGCATACGCGGTGCCCGAACCAACACGCAATTTTTGCGCCATCCATCAGACTGCAACAGTGGGAGCCGCCAGGCGTTGCCACCGCCGCCAGTACTCCAGCGCAACACGGTAGGTATTGGTTTGTACCCGCACCGTGTCCGACAGGTCTTTGCCGTAACCGCCGCCCATCACAAAGGCGCACGGCAAACGCCGCTGCCAGCACCAGTCAAACACACGCCGATCACGCGCCTGCAGACCGTCATAGCTCAGTTTGAGCCGCCCCAGCCGGTCACCTTCGTGCGGGTCGGCACCCGCAAGGTACAGCACCAGCCCGGGAGCGAAGTTGTCGTCCATTTCCTGCAGGGCGTTTTCCAGCGCTGCCAGGTAGTCCGCATCGCCACAGCCGTCGGGCAGGGCCACGTCGAGGCTGCTGCCTTCCTTGCGAAACGGGAAGTTCTTGTCCCCGTGGATGGACAGGGTGAACACGCTGGAGTCATTGCGCAGAATGTGCGCAGTGCCGTTGCCCTGGTGCACATCCAGGTCAACAATCGCCACCTGCAACGGCCGTTTGTCGGGCCGTTGCACCCTGCCCCACTCGGCCTGCAGGACACGCGCGGTCACCGCCAGATCATTGAACACACAGAATCCTCCACCCTTGTCGGCGTAGGCGTGGTGCGTACCACCAGCCAGATTGGCAGCCACCCCTTGCGACAACGCCGTGCGTGCCGCCGCCAGGGTTGCCCCCACCGAACGCCGAGCGCGATCTGCCATAGCGGGCGTCCACGGAAAGCCGAT
>CAJBVC010000482.1 GCA_903958915.1 uncultured beta proteobacterium | reverse complement strand
ATGTTCATCAACCTGCAGTCACACGGGGGTGCAACGCAGTGCGCCCTGCACTGTCTCGCTTGCCCCCGGTCGTATGTGGATGGAACTCAGTACGTCAGGTTCAACTGCAAGATGGCCGTCGTGCCGCTGGTTTCATTGCCGACGATCAACAGGGGCTTGCCGTTGGGTGACTTTGCCGCAGGGACAAAGAGAATTCCTTCGGGGCCACGGTCGCCGGTCAATGCAGTACCAGCGGCGGCCCGATTATTGAAATAGGTGACAAAGACCGGTGCTGTGGGAGTAGTCACG
Source organism: uncultured beta proteobacterium (assembly GCA_903958915.1). Classification (GTDB taxonomy): domain Bacteria; phylum Pseudomonadota; class Gammaproteobacteria; order Burkholderiales; family Burkholderiaceae_C; genus Allorhodoferax. The sequence goes on along the minus strand of CAJBVC010000482.1, from coordinate 3,771 downwards.
TCGTAGACCATGACGCCACCGATGCGCTCCAGACCCACAAAGGCAAAGGTTTTGTCGCCGATTTTGCCAATCGTTACGCCCTCGGGTTCCGGGCCTTTGGCGGGGCTGCGGCTGTCTAGCGTGTCATTGTCGTGACTCGAGTTGAACTTGGCTGTTGCCAACGCGCTGGTGCGTTGTTCGATCTGGTCGCCTGAGTCGTAGACACGGACCATATCCTTGTTCCAGATGGTGAACGAGCGTGCCCCGAAACTCCAGAGTTCCGTGCACTGCCCAGCTGCGTTCTTGCCGGTAATGCCGCCATTGGGGCTGGTAGTGATGCGCAGGCGACCCAGGTTGGAGTCCAGAATAAGGTTGGCCGCGTCGGGGAACACGCTGGGGTCCATGCCTGCCGCGCAATGCGCGCGCACGCGGGTTTCCTCGTTGAAGCCAGGCCAGTCGGCGCGGGCATCGCCTTCGTTGGCAGTGATGAAATAGGTCTGTCCGGCAGCGGTGTATGAGGCAATCGCGTCGGGCAGGTACATGCCCTTGACCGGGTAGGTAGCGATCTTGATTGCTGGCGTGCCGCTATTGGTGTTGGTGCCACCGTCCTCATCGCTGGCGTCCAGGCCCATCCCGGCTACGTTGTGGTCCTTGAAGCCCAGAGGCTTGATGGCGGTGACCTTGGCCGTCGCCAGGTCGACGATGGCCACCGCATTGTTTTCCTGCAAAGTGACGTAGGCTGTCGTGCTGTCTTCGGTTACGGCAACGTATTCCGGCTCCAGATCCTGTGCCGCGTTGGCGCCGGGGCCATAAATACGCACACCCTGGCTTCGCAAGGAGGCTTCCTGACCAATGAAGGCCTTGAAGTCGGCGGTGGCAACCGTGGGCGTTGAACCCCGGTTTACAGTGATCACGCTGATGGAGCCTTCCGGATCGATGGAGTCCGCTGCTCCGTAGCTGTTGGGTTCCCCTTCATTGGCCGTGATAACGAACCTGCCGTCGGGACTGAAAGTCAGCATATCAGGCTGGGCACCGACGGTCACCGTGTTCAGCAGTGTCAGGTTTTTCCCATCATAGAAGGCGACTTTTCCTGCACTGGTTTTCGGTGCTGCTTCAACCGCAACAGCCACCAGCCCTTCGTACACCGCCACGCTGTTGAAAACGCCGCCGCCAAAGGTTGCAGTGGTAACGGTTTGAATCACCGCCGGGTTCGTCGGATCGGCGATGTCCACCACATCGAGCGAGCCGTTGGTGCCATTGACAACAAAGAGTCTTTTGGACTGGCTGTCGTAGGCGGTGATTTCGGAGGCACCTAGCTGGCCGCTGCCAAAACCACCGATCCTGGACAGTGTCATGGCCAAAGGCGTGCCTTCGATTTCATTGCCGCCACAGCCTCCAGCGAGGGTCGCCGCGAGCAGCATGGCCAAAAGACAACGTGGTCCTTGAAACGAGAGAATATTCCTGGATTTCATAAGTGCCCTATTGAGATGAATCCTGAGCATAGAAGCCGCTCATGAAGGTTTTGTGACAACTCGCTCGACCACCCCGCCGCCGGACCGTTTGGCATCGTGTTTTGCCAACGCAGCCAGATTGGCCACCTGCTCCGGGCGCGTAAACCTGCTTCCATCGATCACGACGGCACCGATAGACAGTGTGGTGCAGGGGAAAAACCGGACCACGCCCTGGCGGTCTTCGGCCTCGATGCCGCCCGCAGCGCGGGCAGTTTCATCGAACATCATGAGAGCGTGGCGGTCGAAGTCTGCGACGAGCCGGTCACAACGTTCGCGCCAGTTCGGACTCTGCAGCAACAAGATGAAGTCGTCGCCTCCGACATGTCCCAGAAAGTCCCGTTGTGAGTCACAGTGCTCCATGCAGACTTTGGCCAGCAGCCTGATCATTTCATCACCGCGCCAGTACCCATAGTGGTCGTTAAACGTCTTGAAGTTGTTCAGATCGGCATAGCACGCTACAAAATTGACATGCTTCTTCAGCAGGCGTTCGATGTGCAGGCTGATCGGTATGTTTCCTGGCAAGAATGTCAACGGATTGGCATGACGGGCCGCCTCAATGCGCGTTTCTGTCACCGACCGTACCAGCTGGTCACCCGTTCCCAGGCCGACGTACTGTCCGTTTTCGGTAATGATGAACCCGTCTGCCAGATAGCGTTGGTCGGTTGAAGTCAAAATTCCCAGCAGCTGATCGATACTGTGGCTTTTCTCTATCAGACGAGGCTCCAGGTTCGCATGGGCAGCGCAGGATTTGCGTCCCCAGACCTCCCGGTAGTACAACTTGGAATACTCGTTCATGAACCGTGCACGGTTGATAAGACCAACCGGACGTTCACCTTCGAGCAGGGCAATCGCGTGCAGATCTGGTTCGGCAAGGAACAGCGCTGCCAGTTCGTCGTTGGTGGATCGCGCCGTGACCGTGGGTGCTGATACGGTCGCCAGATTCTTCAATTGCCCATAGCTTGTAGTTCGACCCAGTTCGGGGAACACTGCAATTTGACGCTCACGCAGCACCCGTTGCGCGTTGATCTGCGCATATTTGGCGGGTTGGCGGTCGGGGTGCCCCAAGAAGTAGCCCTGTCCGTAACTGATGCCCAAATCGCGCAGCACACGCATGTCCTGCGCAGTCTCGATGCCCTCGGCTACCAGTTCGCTGCCGAAGATGGAGGCGATCTGCTGCAAAGCCTGTATTGTTTTCAGTTTGTCCGCGTGGGCGCTGATGTCCTTTGTAAAGTACTTGTCGATCTTGACGATTTCAGGTTTCAGTTGTGACCAGAGGCGAAGGCTTGAGCGTCCATCACCGAAATCGTCCAGTGCCATCGAAACGCCGGTGGTGCGCACTTGTTGCACCACCTCTGCAAGCTGGTCCATGTCGGTGACTCGTTCATGTTCCGTGATCTCCAGCACCAGCATACGCGGTAGCACGCCAAAGCTGTGCACCAGCATCGTCAGCTTTTCGCGGCCGTGCTTGTTGTAGAGCTCCATGAGCGCGTCGGCGCTGACGTTGACAAACACGCGCCCCTGTGCCTTGATTCTGCCCCAGGTCTGGATCGCCACTTCCATGCAGGCGTACTCAAAAGGGTGACTGAGTTCCTCCTGCGCCGCAGCACGCAACAACGCATCTGGCGTGTGCAGGTGCGAACCCTGGGGGCCACGAATCAAGGCTTCGTGCGCGTAGATGGAAGCGTCGGCCAGACTCACGATCGGCTGGAACACCGGGAACAGGCGCTTTTGCTGGAGGATGTTCTCAAGCAGGCTGGCTCCTCCTGTAATCAGGTCGATGGGGAACGCCGCACCATTGGGCGGGAAAGCGCGATGGGAGATCGCCTGGGCTTGTGCATGCATGGTTGACGAATCCTTGGCATGCCTGGCGGATGAATCTGATCCACGCCCAAGCGATGCCGTGTGTGACGAAAACGCTCAGAGTAGTTGCAGAGCGTGACGGTTCTGTGACGAACCGCTGGTTCTACGAGTCCACCCAGAGCAGCACCTGCTGCGCCACCCAGGGACCATCATCCAGCGTCAGGTCATGCCCGGCGCTGGGATGAACTTTGATCGGAACATCCCACCGCCTGGCAATGGCTTGGGAGCAGTCAGCCGACACCAGTTGGTCTTGCTCACTGACCAGCACAAGTACTTTGGCGCATGGTTTTCGTGTTGGCGCACGAAAACGCGCTGCCGCCCAGAGTTGACGCAGTGCGTTCCAGCGCGACACCGGAAAGTGCTCGCGCAGGTGTGTCCAGGATTCGAGCACGGGTTCGCCCGGATGGTGGCTTGTCATTTT
>CAJBVC010000481.1 GCA_903958915.1 uncultured beta proteobacterium | reverse complement strand
GACAGTATCCATCATCACGGTTCGGCCAGCGTTAGCGCGAAGCTGTTTTTCGGTGGTGACCTTGATCCCGATTAGATGCTCATGGAAGCTGATGCCGCAATGCATGAGATCAAGAAGCGCTCAGTGAGTTGACGCTGCTCGTGAGGACAGGGACGCCAAAGAAGTCGTGTGCCGAACTTCGGAGCTCGATACGAGTTTCGCGAACAGATTCCTGCCGCTTGTGTGTTGGACCGGCAGAAGCCTGCCATTCGCCAATACCGGCTTCCGCTGCACTGCCGGTCTACGCTCGACTCCGTTCCCGACATCCAACTTTGAATGCCTGCTTCAGGGAATTTTGTCTGGCGGCACTGGGCTGTTATGTACAGGGCCTTGTTATGTATAGATCGAAGTCTCCGGCAAAGACTTCGCATCTGTGAATGGCAAATGCAGAGATGCTGCCGCTATACATAATCACAAGGTCTTCAAGAAGTCCAATAGTGATTCCGGTGCTCGGAATCGATGTGTCGGTATAGCGGGGTCCTGCAGTCGTGCGAGGGCCTTCTCCTTCATGACCAGATCAGCCTCAACGTACTGATGGGTGGTTACCGAGCTTTCATGTCCGAGCCAGAGCGCAATGACGCTGATTTCCACACCAGACTGAAGCAAATGCATGGCTGTCGTATGCCGTATCGTGTGCGGCGAGATCTTGCGCTTCTTCAAACTTGGCATGGTCTTTGTGGCCACTTGAATGGCCAATGCCATTCGCTGATTCACATTGGAGCGCGTCATTGCATCGCCGTTTCGGTTGGGCAATAGCGTCTCGGTTGATCCGAGCTCAGGATTTCGCTTGAGCCACGCTCGAACCGCCTTTACCGTCGAGCGCCAAAGCGGAACGGAACGGTCTTTGCGTCCCTTGCCATGCAGATGGACACAGGCGGATGATTCCAGAACCACATCAGACACCTTCACACCAATCACCTCTGATACTCTGGCGCCGGTGTTGTACATCAGCGCCATCAACAAACAGTCACGCTGACTGGTCCATCCCAAACCTGGTTGCCCAATAACGGCAAGCATTTCCTCACGAGAAAGAAACCCAAGCATTGGTCGCTCAAATCGTTTCACTGGGACACCCAATGCCTGTTCGACGACATGCAACGCAGCGACATCTCTGCGCCCAGCGAACTTCAGGAAGGAGCGCAATGCCGCCAGACGCGCGTTACGGCTACGCACACTGTTGTGGCGATCCACTTCAAGATGATCGAGAAATGCCAAGATGAGGGTGGGTGTGATATCCGTCAGTAGAAGCTGGGTCGGGGGCTTCTTCAGACGCTGCTGTGCGAAATTGAGAAACAACACAAACGCATCACGGTACGACGCTACAGTGCGGGCGCTCAGGGCGCGCTGTTGGGTCAGGTGCTCGGCGAAGAAGGACTGGACCAGCGCCGGAAAACTTGGTGATGTGGCAAGCTTACTCATCATCAAACTCTCCGGCACAAGCGAAACACTCGAACCGAGCGCCGGCCAGCGCCATCAATTCCGGTACCCCAGAGAGGTACCAGTAAGTGTTTGAGACCTTCACATGGCCCATATAGGTCGACAAGGCCAGCATTCTTTGATTGAGATCGATCCCCTGTTCGTGCCACCGCACCAGACACCTCACTGCGAAACTGTGACGCAGGTCATGAATTCGTGGATGGCCATGGCCACCACGATCAACCCAACCAAGTTGCGTGCGTAGCTGAGTAAAGATGCGGTGGACTTGCCTGTCGCCAAGTTGCTGTCCCCTGAGCACGCCACGCGAACCGACAAAGAACGATGGCTGAGTTTGACATGGCACCTGCCTGATTCGAATTGCACGGTATGCAGCCAATGGAGCGATCACACTTGGGTGAACAGGAACAAGGCGGGACTTGCCGAACTTGGTTAGGCGCACCGTCAGCACTCCTTGTTTCAGGTCGACGTCTGAATCTGCCAATTCAAGTGCCTCTGATATCCGTAGGCCGGTCGATGCTATCAGACCAAACAGCGTCTCGTAGGTTGCTGCTCGCAGTCCGTCACTGGGGCCAAGCTTGCGTGCTGCTTCGATCAGCGCGAGTATTTCGTCAGGACGGAAGATGTGTGGAGCGAGCCGTCCTGGAATGGGGCCAAAGATGGTTTCATCTGGCACTTCTGCGCTCGGGTCAAATTGCTGAACCCAGCGCAAGAATGGACGCAGATTGGCCAACCTGCGGGCAAAGGTTGCCATATCAGCGTTGCCACCTTGTGTTTGGCGCGCCCACTGCGCAGTCAGCTCGGCGGTGACTGAGCCAGCGTGCCCGGTGCGCTCAAAAAAACTGACGAAGTTCAGCAACGCCTCCCCCCTTGAGTCGAGCGTGAAACCCAAGTTACGCCGTTCAAGAAGAAATTGCTGCACCTTGGCGCGAAGATCGATGGGGGTGCTCATACATTACTTCCCGGCCATGGCAATGCCACTTCGATCAGGCTGTGTTGATCGAGCTTGGCGTAAATCCGCGATGTGTTTAGCGAACGGTGTCGCAGTACGTCGGCGACTTCCTTGATGGAGCCACCATTATTGACAATCCGACAAGCCAAAGTGTGGCGCAGGGAGTGAGCGCGACCATGTGCGACACCGGCACACCTCAATGCCCTGCTGATAACAGCACGCACTGCATCAGCTCCGATGGGTTGATCGTGCGGCGCCTTTAGACGAACAAAAATGGCCTTGACGACGGTACTGGGCCGCTCGTGGCGTAGGTACTCTGCCAAAGCCTCTCCTGTAGCGACTGGCAGTGGTAGTACGTCCTGACGCACCGACTTCGTACGTTTGAGCGTCACGGTTCCGGTACGCCAGTTGATGTCGCCAAGTTCCAATTGGGCGATCTCCGCGCTACGCAGGCCAAGGTCCAGTGCCAACCGGACCATGCTCAGAATGCGAAATGGGGATGGCAAGGCCTGTTCGCAATGCACCATCAATCTCTGCACCTCCTGCGTTGTCAGGGCACGTGGCAGTGACGCAAGCGTCCATTGCGCTGGCGTTGAAATAACACCGAGAAGACCGCGAACTTCATCGCCGCACGTGAGTCGGTAACGAAAGTAGGCTCGAAAGGAGGCTGCCAAGCACTTGGCATACGAAGTGGTGTTGACCCGCTCCAGCTCCTTGGTGATGAAGGCGCGCAGGTCCTCCATCAGCATTTCTTTGCCGGTGAATTCGTTGTCAGCGAACTTCCATTGCAAGAACTGCCCAACCATATACAACCGGCCTTTGCGCGTACCCTCAGCCAGGCCCCGAGCGTCGCGCATGTGCTTGTCATACCGACTCAACTCATCGGCGATTGGTCCTGTGGGTAACACAAGCTGTGCAATGACACGCTGATCGCGCAGCACTGCAAGCAGATGTCCAAGTGCTGCACTCAGATGACCATGCGTTCTCAGAGCTATGGAGTGGCAGTCACAGTTTGGCAAATGGAAATCGAGAAACTGACTGACGCAATCTTGGTCGAGTTGCTCGGCGGTGACTCTACAGCGACTCATCCAATGCGCAAAGTGCGCCAAAGCTCGGAAATTGGTCCGCGTTGTGTGTTCCGCGTAATTGCCGCGTTCAAGTAACGCCGCGTATGCGTCGAGGTGGGCAGCAAGGGGGCCGTCAAATAGCCAGGCCTTGGCAAGGGGATGCAGCTCGCTGATCGAATCCATAGTGGTCTCCAGTTGTGAAGCCACTACCCATGCGCCTATCCCGAAATTATGTAAAGCTCATTTACCTGCCAAACACAGGTTCTCCAAGGGGAAACGGTCAATCGCATCGACAGCTATACATAACTGAGCCCTTTACATAATGACCATTATGTAGAGCTCCACATAAGGGCTGGGAGCGGCTGTAGCAGTTTCGAATTCGACTGCTCAAAAGCCGACTTCGGGCCGGAAGTTACAGCTGGAGCCTTTCAGTTGCTTAAGGTAAATCAGGTCCACCGACCTATCCACCTGCCGAACTCCACAGTGTGGCGAACAAGACGGGATTACAACGACCATGCATTCACAAGAAGATCCGATGCGCCATTCTTGAAGGTATCGGCCCCTCCGCCCCAAGTTTCGATCTCCTTGTAAGCCTTATTGGCATTGTCCCAGAAATAACAGGTTTGCTTATAGCCAAAAGTGGCATACAGCTTCTGGGAATTTCTGGCCAAGGTGATCATTCCGTCACCGATGACTATGCTGCCTTTGGCATCGGTCTGACCAATCTTTACTTCGGAAATTGCGTTGGCATAAACCGGGCAGCTTCCTTGGCCCGATGAGCACCATCCATTCGTTCCGGGATTGATTCCTGCCGGGCAGGGAATCGTATTCCTTTTAATGTCAAATTTGATCGTGTCGATCTTGATGCACATGGTTCCAGATGCCATGCCTACAAGCTCCGCTGAATAGCCCCCACTGTATTTGGAGATCTTTCGTGAAGTGACAAGCATGTCCATCGGCCCAGATATGTGGCCGGTTCCAGTCGTTCGTAAAGTAAAGGCATCGCCCCTGAACGCCATGGTCGAGTCAAAGTCGAAGTCCGAGGTCTTGCCGCCCATGCAGGTGCCCGATATGGGGGCGGTGGACTCCTTGACTTGGGGCCAGCGGTTTCCGTACTTGTCTTCAATCACCACAACAATTTTGTCGGTTGGCTTGATCGAATCGTTGCAATCTGTGGTCGTGGTACAGATCAACGACATCTGTTTTGTTGAGCCCACAGCCGGGGGTATGAGCCCCTTGGACGCAGGGTTGATCTTGATGTAGGTGCCGTCACCTGCGTCCTTGTAGACGTCGTATCCCTTGACATATTCAGGCGGGATATTCCCAACCGCACTGGAGTCCCAGAGCACCGCGTTGGTTTGTACCGCCGTGACCTTGGGGCGTATCAGAAGGTAGTAATCAACCTCTAAGACCAACCCATGGGAAGTCCACAAGCCCCAGCTTGAATTGACGAAGTACTGCTCCATCGCAGTGAAGTTGGGGATAGTCAGCAGGTTCTTGCTGTGATCGGGAAACACCATCCCGTTAGGGCCGTCAATGGGGGCCTTGCCCTGGTAAGACGAATTGTTGTCACTTGAAAAATCATATGTGTACGACTTGAACCCTGGGAACCCAGCAGATGATCCCCTTGCGTCAATGACCAACATGGAGTCCAACCCTTTTGGCGGAGTGAGCGACAGATAGGCAGACTGAAAAGGCACTAGAAAACGACTCATGTGCATAAATGTAGTTAGAGAGTCCAATCGGAAAACATTGGTCCTTCCCGGCGAGGATATCAGTCCGTTTTCTTTCCTGAATGTGTATTCATGCATTTTTCCTCTGAATTTTAGATTGGCGTTATCGTAATCTTGGGGGTGGGTGGCCAAGTACACCAAGTACTTGTCGTACGCACCGTTAATACCGTTAGGCTCACCGTTAAGCTTGAGAATGTTGTCCATCGTCACACGGGCATCCCAAGTTGATTGCAGATTCTGCAACATGTCACCCACGATTGCGGTATTGCCGTAGTTTTTGCTAAGCCAGTCCAGGAAAAACGCCACTGCATAGTGGTTCTGGTCATCGCTGGTATCCAGCGGGACGTTCAGGTATTTGTCGGAAGTTTTGTCGGTGTACAACTGGTACTTTTGCGCATCGGTCAGCGCATTCACCAGGCCGGCGTAGTAGTTCGCCGTCGCCTCGATGAAGAATCTCATGGCACCGGTAGCAGCGATGTTGACGGCATATCCCTGGTACACATGGACCAGTTCATGCGCCGCCACATTACGCATCTCAACGATGTCGTCGATGTTGCGCGTGGCGATTGACAGTGGCCCGCCAGGCGGGCTAACGCCGCTACTTTCGCCAAGATTGCCTACATAGACGTGCTGCGGAATGGCGATGTCGGGCATCAGCTTGTCTCCCTTGCTGTTAGTGAGCAGTTGGAGCTGGCTGTACGCTTGATTCAGGGAATCATCAAGAATCTGGATGTAACTCGGTACGTTGATGGTGTCGCTGCCGTTCCAGTTGGCTGGAACGCTGTGGGTGGCGTCCTTGCCCGGGGCGTAATAGTGAATGATGAAGTTGGACCCGGTGAGTTGTTTCACGGTCCGCGTGCCGCTATCGCTGGCCCAGGTATAGGCATGGTATAGGCGCTCGAACGCCCACCGTCCGGCCCCAAAGGTGCGTCGCAGTGGTGACGCAGCAGTGACCGGAAGCAAGCTGGCATCGGCAATGTCAACCGTAAACGAGAGCGTCTGCGCAGCGGAGTCATATACGACAAAACTTCCCGTTGGCAGCCAGGTCTTGGTCGTCGTATCGTAGTATTCGGGGCTGATCATGGGCTTGCCGGCACCGGCTGGGAGCAGCGCTGCATTGATGGGAATCGTGATGCGGATGCTGCCTCCTGTCGAATCTGCCCCCTTGAGCTGCACCAGATACTCCGAAGACACGACCTTCATGTCGCTGGAAGTTGCTCCGGTCGATCCTGTCTGCTGGGTTATGGTGTTGGATGTCACACCGGGCAGATTAACAAGTTCGAGTTTCTCGGCACTTTGGGGTGGTCCGAACATGAAGCGCTGCAGCGGCACCGTTCCACCCGCCCAGGTCAGCGTGCAGGTTGTGGGACTGGTACATGCCCAGTGGACCGATGAGACGTTCCCTTTGACGGTGGGTGCCTTGTAGCTACCGGTCAGGCTCTGACCTCCGCTGTATTCCTGCAATTTTCCGTCATAGCTGCCGTCGGCATTCAGTGGCCCTGCGCTCATGTACCACGTGGCGTTGCCGCTGGAATCGAAGATATAGGTATAAAACGCAAAAATGTTGCCTTGCAAGTCCAAAAAGTAACCGCGCCCGCTTTCTGCCGGGTTCCACCATAGACCTGATTGAGGTGGGTTGGCGACGACTGCTTGGTTGCCGTACCTGATGCGTTGAATCGGAATCGTGCCACCGGCCCACGTCAGGGTGCAGGCGGAAGTTGTGTTACAGGCCAAATGTATGCTGGTCACATTGCCTTTGACCGTAGGCAATTTGTAGCTGCCGGTCAGGCTCTGTCCACCCACGTATTCCTGCAACTGAGCGTCGAACGAGCCGTCGGCATTAAGTGCGGCAGCGCCACCGTACCAGGACGCCCGGCCACTCACGTCGAAAAGATAGGTATAAAAAACGAGGATGTTGCCTTGCAACTCGATGGTATAACCGCGACCACTCTCGGCGGGATTCCACCACACACCGGACTCGGGCCGCACCAGCCCAGACGCAGCCTTCTGAGCAAAGCCCTTGTCCAAGAGATCGTCACCGCCCCCACATGCCGCAAGTAGCGACACCAAAAGCAATTCCAACAGAAAACGCAATGTCCTCATAGCCAGAACCCTCCCCAGCAAAGTCACGGCAGGCGGCGAATTACCTCGAAGCGTTAACAGTTGTGGCACTGCGAAACGTCGATGTCAAGCGTCAAGTGCGCTTCTATTGATTTAAGGCAAAGTGTGAGACCTCGCGACACTTTTCCGGGTGCCATAGGCATGTACATCGGCAGAGAGTAGGTGAGGACTGGAATGGGCACTTATGCAGAGGACCCAGTAATGCAGAGCGGT
>CAJBVC010000480.1 GCA_903958915.1 uncultured beta proteobacterium | reverse complement strand
GGATCATCGGCAGAAAACGGGAGTATCCAGACTCTCCCACGCCTGCCAGACGGCCTCCACGGTGGGGCAGGGAGTGTCGAACACACTAACCTGGCGCGCTGCCTTAGGCGCTGTGCAGTGCGGGCCGGTGCGCCATGGGGTGTCAAAGTTGTAGATCTGAACATGTGGCAGACCCAGGGCTACCGCGATATGGCTCAAGCCACTATCCACCCCAACCACAGCTGCGCACTGCGCCATGGTGTCTGTCAAGGCGTCCAGCCCCATGATCGGCCAAACCCAAGCATCCTCCAACTGAGCCGCAATGGCTTCACTGGTGGCCTTTTCCGCTGCATTACCATGCGCCAGCGCCACTGTAAAACCACTGTGATTCAGGCGCTGGGCGAGTTCAATCCAGTGCGACAACGGCCACAGTTTGTCCTCACGCGAAGTGCCGTGCACCAGCGCCACCCGGGGCTTGCGCGGCGCAAAAGTATTAGCGCCATGCCCCTTGTCCGTGGGCGCAGTCGCGGCACAGGTACCCGCGACCAAACCATAGCAATCCGGCCCGGCCACCACGTATTTCAAAGCAGCCGCACACAGCAGGCGTGAACGCCGCACGGCGTGCACATGCGGCTCCATCGGAATGGCAACATCAGCTACCCAGCGCGCAGGTGCCTCAAAACTGGAGCCCTCGGTCTGGTTGTCCAGACCATAGCGGCGGCCATTGGGTGTGGTGCGTGCCAGCCAAGATACCAGTGCCGACTTGGTCAGCCCCTGCAGATCGATGATGGCGTCATAGGGCTGCGCTTGCAAAGTCTGTTTGAACGCACGCCACTCAGATCGGGTTTGCGTGGTAAACGGCGACTTGCGCCAACGCCGCAGTTCGCAGGCGATCACCCGACCGATCCCCTGACAACGCGCCACCAGCGGAGCAAATGCGCGCTCTACCACCCAGTCAACTTCAACACCTGGCAGCGCCTTGCGCAAGTCTTGCGCAGCCGGCATTGCATGTACCACGTCACCCAGGGACGACAGTTTGACGATGAGAATTTTGCCCACGCGTTCTTCCTTAGGGCGGCCCGGCGGAAGAACTTTTTGCCTCGCGGGCGGCTGACTCAATGCGCGGCCTCGGCAAAGCTGGCGTCAGGCTTCACCGAGCGCAGCAGGTGCAGCATGTCAGCCTGGATGCGCGCCAGCGCCTCGGTGGTGTGTCCTTCAAAACGCAGCACCAACACCGGTGTGGTGTTGGATGCGCGAATCAAACCAAAGCCATCGGGCCAGTCGACGCGAACACCGTCGATGGTGTTAATGGTGGCTGGGGCCGGGAAAGCCGCCTTGGCCACCAATTGGTCAACCAGCGTATGCGGCTCGCCTTCGGCGCAGTGCACATTCAACTCTGGCGTTGAAAAACTGGTCGGCAGGGCATTGAGCATGGCGCTGGCATCGGCCACGCAGCTCACAATCTCCAGCAACCGGCAGCCGGCATAGGTGCCATCATCAAAGCCATACCAGCGCTCCTTGAAGAAGATGTGGCCGCTCATCTCGCCGCCCAAGGGTGAATCGATCTCGCGCATCTTGGCCTTGATCAGCGAGTGCCCGGTCTTGTACATCAGGGGCACGCCGCCCGCTTCGGCAATGGTGGGTGCCAGGCGCTGCGAGCATTTCACGTCGAACAAAATGGTGCCTCCGGGCACGCGCGACAGTACGTCACGTGCAAACAGCATCATCTGGCGGTCAGGATAAATATTGGTGCCATCGGCGGTGACGATGCCCAGGCGGTCACCGTCGCCGTCAAAGGCCAGACCCAACTCGGCGTCACCCGCTTTCAGGGCTGCAATCAGGTCCTTCAAATTCTCGGGCTTGCTGGGGTCAGGATGGTGGTTGGGGAAGTTGCCATCGACTTCACTGAACAGTTCGGTTACCTCACAGCCAATCGCGCGAAGGATGTCGGGTGCCGACGCCCCTGCAATACCGTTGCCGCAGTCCACCACAATCTTGATCGGGCGTGCCAGTTTGATACCGCCCACAATACGCGCACGATAGGCCTCCAGCACGTCGGCTTTTTGACATACGCCGCCGGCCTGCAGTTTCCAGGTCTCGGTCTCCATCAACGTGCGCAGGTTCTGAATTTCGTCTCCGTAAATGGCGCGGCCACCCAGCACCATCTTGAAACCGTTGTAATCTTTGGGGTTGTGGCTGCCCGTGACCTGAATGCCGCTCTTGCACAGTGTGTTGGCAGCAAAATAGAGCATGGGTGTTGTCACCATGCCGACATCGATCACGGTGACACCGGCGTCTTGCAAACCCGCCATCAGCGCTGCAGACAGGGAGGGGCCACTCAGGCGCCCGTCACGCCCAACCGCGACTGTGGTCTCGCCTTCGGCCATAGCGACCGTTCCGAAGGCCCGCCCAAGGCCGCGAGCAACCTCTTCGTTGATGGTGGACGGCACAATGCCGCGGATGTCGTAGGCTTTGAAGATGCTGGAGGAGAGATTCATGGCTTTTTCCCAGTGCAAATGGTCGGTGGCAAGGACGCAATTGCTATCGCCTTGCCTGAGACGGATTGTAGGTGTGCTCGGGTGGCTGGGGGCTTACCTTTTGATGGCTGTGTGGTGGCTGTGTTGGTGGCTGTGTTGGTGCGCGCAGCGCAACATCAGTCACGAACGAGCTGCATCCAGCCACATGTCCGAAAACGGCCACGGCACCGCCCCATTCTGCGTATTATTCGGACCATGCCAACAACAGCACCTGATTCCAACGCCCTGAACACCAGCGACGCCTGCTACCTGGCGCTCAAAGCTCGTGACGCGCGTTTCGATGGCCGCTTTTTCACCGGGGTCACCTCCACCGGCATCTACTGCCGCCCGGTCTGCCGGGTGCGCACGCCCAAGCGCGAAAACTGCCAGTTCTATCGGCTGGCGGCGCAGGCCGAGTCGGCCGGCTTTCGCCCCTGCCTGCGCTGCCGCCCCGAGCTGGCACCAGCCAACTCAGCCGCCGCCGGGTCTGACGTCCGGCTGCCCTGGTCCACCCAGGACGCATCCTTCATCCTGGCGCGCCAGGCTGCCAATCTGCTCGATGAGCCCACGCTGTGGAGCGATGGAGCACCCTCAATGGCGGACCTGGCCCACCGCTTGGGCGTAAGCGAGCGGCATGTGCGCCGCATTTTTGAGACCCACTGGGGCGTCTCGCCGCTGCAGTATCTACAGACACGTCGCCTGCTGATGGCCAAGCGTTTGCTGACCGACACACAGCTGCCGGTAGCCCAGGTGGCAGCGTTGAGTGGTTTTTCCAGCGTGCGGCGCTTCAACGCCACGTTTGTGGAGCACTACCGCCTACAGCCCCGGCAGTTGCGCCAGTCTGATAGCGCGGGGACACCACCGTCGGACACCTCCTGCATCGTGCTCAAAGGCGCATATCGGCCGCCGTATGACGTGTCCGCCATGCTCAGCTTCTTTGCCACCCGCCAGATAGCCGGCGTCGAAGCGGTCGACCCAGAGCGCATGACGCTGGAACGGACCCTCTCGCTCACCGCTGCCGGGCAGACCCAATGCGGCTGGGTGCAAGTGCAATTTGTGCCTGACAGGTGCAACGTGGTCTTTCGGATCAGCCACAGCCTGAGTGCAGCTCTGCCGCAGGTGCTGGCTCGGTTGCGTGCTTTGCTGGACCTGGATGCCGAGCCAAGCGCCATCAATACAGTCTTGCTCGGCGACTTCCCCGACTCCGAAGGACTGCGCGTGCCCGGCTGCCTGGACGGCTTCGAGCAGGGCGTGCGCGCCATTCTGGGCCAGCAGATCACGGTGCGCGCCGCGCGCACCCTGGGCACGCGTCTGGTCGAGTGCTTTGGCACCGACCTGCCCAACCCGACGATTGGTTTGACGCGTCTGTTCCCGACCCCGCAGGTGCTGTGTCTTGCCAGTGGAGAAGTGATGGGCCGGCTGGGCATCGTGCGCCAGCGACAGCGCGCCATTCAATCGCTAGCCCGGGCAGTTGCCCACAATGGTCTGGTGCTGCAACCGGGTGTCGATATTCCGGCTACATTGGCTGCGCTACAGGCACTGCCCGGCATTGGCCCGTGGACCGCCCAGTACATTGCCATGCGTGCGCTGCGCTGGCCAGACGCCTTTGTGGCCGGTGACGTCGCCCTGCAAAAGGCCTTGGGCGTGCCCAACACCAAAAAACCGCGGCAGGCTGTAGAGTCCACCGAAGCGGCGTCCCAACGCTGGAAGCCCTGGCGCAGCTACGCCGTGGTACGGGCCTGGGCCACACTGGCAGCACCGGCAGCACCTGCAGCATACAAGCCAGCCACATGAAAGCAACGATGCGCAATAAGTACTCTCATTTCGATAGCTGCTCACGCACATTCCACGGGGGCCAGAAGCCTTTTTTACTATGAAATTCGTATCAGGAACCGTTTGCTGCAGGCTGCCAACCCCGTTGGGGCTGATGACTCTGGCCGCCCATGACACCGCGCTGGTCTGGGCCGGCTTTGACGGCCAGAAGCACGCGCCCGACACCAGCGCCTGGCCGTTATCTGCCACCCACACGGTGCTGCGCCAGGCATGTGAGCAACTGCAGCAATACTTTGCGTTCGAGCGCACCGACTTCGATATTGCGCTGGACCTGG
>CAJBVC010000479.1 GCA_903958915.1 uncultured beta proteobacterium | reverse complement strand
TCTGTTTCATCGCTGTCTGCCTTTGGACATCGGCATGATTACATAAACTGGTTCAACGGCACGTAGTCTTTCACGTACTCCGGTATGCGGGTGCGCCACACCAGGGGCACGGCTTTGAAGTCGCTCATGCCGAAAGCAGGGTACACGTTGAGGCTGGTAAGTTGGCCGGCTTCGATGATCTCACGCAGGTGGTGGTCGGTGGCGTAGGCCTTGAAGTAGTACTTCATGGCCTGCACGGCGCTGGCGGTGCTGTCGGCGCTGAAGCCGGTAGCATTTTGCTGGTCGAGCAGGAACTTCTCGAACTCCACTTCCAGCAGTTCGTCTTTGCTTGCGAAGCCGGCAATCAGCCCAAAGGCCTTTTCCAGTATCTCGCGCAGCCCCAAGCGGCGGTCCACGCCCGCAGCGCGGCGTAGTTTGTCAAGGTTGAAGTATTCATTGGGCTTGTCGAACAGCTCCGTGGTGATGGTGGCGATGGCCTGGTCCCACTGCGCATTGCCCACTTGCTCTGCCACCACCGGGTTGGCTTTCACGGCGTCTTCAAATTTCTCGAAAAACATGCGGTCAATCTTCATTCCCTGGAAGCCGATTTGGGTTTCTTCCTGCGCGGTGATGACATCGGTATCCGTGTGGTGATAAAGGCCATCTGCAGTGCTGCCCGTGCCGCCGCCTTGCTCGCCACTGTTGCCTTCGCCGCCCTCGGTGCCTGTGCCTGCGGGCGTGCCTGCGCCGGGGCGCGGCAGCTTCAGCACTTCGTCGTAGTCAAACTTGTCTTCAAAGTATTCGCAGCTGGCAAAGAAGTCGAACAACTTGTAGGCCGTTTTGTGTGGGGCCTGCACTTGGGCTTTGAGCGACTCGTCTTGCAGTTGTTCGCGAAAGTCGTGTTTGCGGGTGCCACGGCCTTTGATCTGCACAAAGTCGGACGGCGAGAACACCGGGCGCATCAGGGCCAGGTTGAGCAGGTCGGGGCAGTCGTATCCGGTAGTCATCATGCCGACGGTGACGCACACGCGGGCTTTGCTAGTTTTGTACGCAGGCAAACCATTGGCCGAGCCCAGCAGGTTGTTGTTGGTGAAGTTGATGGTGAACTGCTGCGCATCAGGCACGCTGCTGGTGACTTGCACCGCAAAGTCAGACTGGTAGCTGCCGGGGTAGGACTTGTCGGCCAGCGCGTTCAACAGTTGCGTGAGCTTGGCGGCGTGGGCTTGGCTCACGGCAAACACAATGGTCTTGCCAAACTCGGCGCTGATGGGGTCGCGCAGGCCGTACTGCATCAGGGTTTCGCAAAACACGCGATTGGTGGCATCGGAGAAAAACTTTTTCTCAAAGCTTTTTTGCTTGAAGCGCTGCTCGCTGGTTTGCTCGCCCACATCCCCGTCATGCACGGCCTCGTTGATCACCACGGCTGCATAGCCTTGGTCAGACAAGAGTTGGGTGGTGACTTCGGTGCGGGCGTCGACTACCAGCGGGTTGATCAGATACCCGTCTCTCACACCATCGAGCAGCGTGTAGCGGTAGCTGGGTTCGCCGCTTTCACAGCCAAAGGTGCGGTAGGTGTCGAGCAGCAGGCGGCGTTCGTGTTCTCGGGGATCTTTGGTGGTGGGCTTGGCGGAGTTAAACCTCTTGAGGTAGTCCTTAGGCGTGGCGGTCAGACCCAGCTTGTAGCCGACAAAATACTCGAATACGGCGCGGGCGTTGCCGCCGATGGAGCGGTGTGCTTCGTCCGAGATTACCAGGTCAAAGTCGGTAGGTGCAAACTGCTTGTACTTGGCGTTGAACAAGAGGCTTTGCACGGTGGTGACGACGATTTCGGCTTTGCGCCAGTCGTCCCGACTTTCCTTGTAGATGACCGATTTGTAGTCATTTTTTAACAGGGCCACGAAGGCCTTAAGGGCCTGGTCTTCCAGTTCCAGCCGGTCCACCAAAAACAGTACGCGGCGCGCATTGCCAGTGCGCAAAAATAGCTTGATGACAGCGGCAGCGGTCAGCGTTTTGCCGGTGCCGGTGGCCATTTCAAACAGGAAGCGGGTTTTGCCGTCTTTCACCGCCGCCTGAATGGCCTGCGCCGCGCGCTGCTGGTATAGGCGGATAAACCGCAAACGGTTCTTTTGCGTGAACACTGCGCGTTGGGACGCGTCGTTCCATCCCGCTTCCAGGTCGTAGCGCGGCATCTGGGTGCGGGCGATGTAGTCCAGCGGCACGCCTTCGCTCAGCAACCGCGATG
>CAJBVC010000478.1 GCA_903958915.1 uncultured beta proteobacterium | reverse complement strand
GGCGCATTCAGAACCAGCGCCTGCTCCTTTGCGGCGGCCACCACGGCCCGCCCCAGCGGGTGTTCGCTGCCGCTTTGCAAGCTGGCAGCAATCTGCAGAAGTTCCTGCTCACTTGCGCCGGGCACGGCTACCAGCGACGTCAGGCGGGGCCGCCCCACTGTCAGCGTACCGGTCTTGTCGAACACCACGGTATCGACTTTATGCGCCAGTTCCAGCGCCTGTGCATCCTTGATCAGAATGCCAAACCTAGCCGCAACACCGGTGCCGGCCATGATGGCAGCCGGGGTCGCCAGGCCCAGCGCGCACGGGCAGGCAATCACCAGCACCGCCACGGCATGGATCGTCGCCGTTTCAAATGCCACGCCGGCGCCCCACCACCAGCCCAGCAGGGTCAACAGCGCCAGCACCAGCACCACCGGCACAAACACCGCCGAGACCTGGTCCACCATGCGCTGGATGGGCGCCTTGGCCGCCTGCGCGTCTTCCACCAGCCGGATGATGCGCGACAGCACGGTCTCACTCCCGACGGCGTTGACCTGCATGACGATGCGCCCATCGCCATTGATGGCGCCGCCGGTGAGTTTGTCGCCCACATCCCGGGCGGCAGGAACAGACTCGCCGGTGAGCATCGACTCGTCCACCTGGGTGCGCCCCTCTGTCACTATGCCATCCACCGGGATGCGCTCGCCGGGTTTGACCACCAGGCGGTCGCCCACCAGTACCTCGGCGATGGGCACGTCCACCTCGCCATCGAGCCCAATCCAGTGCGCCACGTCCGGTTGCAGGGCGTGCAAGGCCCGGATGGCCGACGTGGCCTGCCGCTTGGCGCGCGCCTCCAGCCATTTGCCCAGCAGCACCAGGGTCACCACCACGGCGGACCCTTCAAAATACAAATGCACCATCGCGTCATCCGCAGCTGTCAGCCACAGCCACGTGGAAAGCGCCCAGCCGGCCGTGGTGCCAATGGCCACCAGCAGGTCCATGTTGCCCGTCAGAGCCTTGAGTGAATGCCAGCCCGCTCTGTAGAAGCGCGCACCCAGCACAAATTGCACCGGCGTGGCCAGCAAAAACTGCACCCACGCAGGCAGCATCCAATGCTTCCCAATGAGGTCGCCCAGCATCGGCAACACCAGCGGCGCGGACAGCAATAGCCCGACAGCCACCGGCCCAAACCCTGCCCAGGGCGAGGCGTCGTCGTGTGCCTCCATTTGTGCTGCGGTGCGTGGCTCGTAGCCGGCATTGCGCACCGCGCGGCGTAACTGCGCCTCCATCTGCTCGGCCGGTGCAAAGGTGATGCGGGCCGACTCGGTGGCGATATTGACCGAAGCCTCGTTGACCCCCGGCACTTTTTTCAGCGCCCGCTCCACGCGGCTGACGCACGACGCGCAGGTCATGCCGCCAATTCCAATGTCGACGGATGTGCTGATGGTGGGTGTGTTCATGGTGATAAGGTTCGTACTATGCTCTATCCCGTTCATTCACTCCAGGATTTACCATGAACCAGACCTTTACCGTTACCGGAATGACCTGCGGCCACTGCGAAATGGCTGTCAAACGCGCCCTCCAACAGGCCGACCCGCAGGCTGAAATCTCGATCGACCGCGCACAAAACCTCGTCAGTGTCCAGTCGGATAAGGCACGCGAAGAATTGGCCAAAGCGATCGCCGAGGAAGGCTACGCTGTCGCTGCCTGACCGGATCATGACCGATCCGGTTTCCCTCTACCCTGCACTGGCGCAGGTGTCACCATCGCTGGCGGAGTTGGGGGCGTCGGTGGGTCCGATGACCGCTCCCACTGGTACCGTTTTGTTTGATGCGAATTCCCCGTGCCGCGGCTTTCCGCTGGTACTTGATGGCGAGGTGAAGGTGTCGCGCCATTCGGGCGACGGGCGCTCGCTGGAACTGTACCGGGTAGTACCGGGCGAGTTGTGCCTGGTTTCCAGCGCCTGCCTGTTTCGCAGCACGCCACTATCGGCCCAGGGCATCACGACCAAACCCACCACCCTGCTACTGATTGCGCCACCGGTGTTCACCCAATGGCTGCAAACACCCGCATTTCGTGACGATGTGCTGGGCCTGTTTGCCGAGCGCATGGCCGACCTCACGGTGCTGGTCGATGCGGTGGCCTTTCACAAGCTCGACGCCCGCCTGGCAGCAGCCCTGCTCGGGCGTGGCCAGGACTTGGCCCTCACCCACCAGTCGCTAGCCGACGAGCTGGGTACGGTGCGTGAAATCATCACCCGGCTGCTGCGCCGTTTTGAGCGCGAGGGCTGGGTGGAACTGGGGCGCAGCAATATCCAGATTCGCGACAGCGCTGCGCTGCGCGGGTTGGCGTCCACTTTGCCGGCTTGACAACGATCAAATCTGTGTGACTCAGGTCACTGACCCTTGGCGCCGCCTGCGGTTCAATACAACTATCCCATCAATACCATAGGAGTTGGATATGAAATTGAACGTTGGCGGCATTGACCGCATTCTGCGCATCGTGGTTGGCCTGGTGCTGATCGGCTTGACCCTCACCGGCACCATCGGCGTCTGGGGCTGGCTCGGCGTTGTGCCGTTGGCCACAGGTGCCATCGGCTGGTGCCCACCGTATGCCATCTTTGGCTTCAATACCTGTTCGATGAAAGAATCCAAATAGCATACCGCTACGTTTGTAATAGCGCCTCACGCAGTATCTATGGGCGCTACAGGCTGTTTTGTCACTCGAATCGCGCAAACCAGGTCCGCCAGGAGCCTGGGTGGCATAGGGTTCTGCGTAGGTCAAGGAGGAGCCCGAAGGGCGGGGGACACGGAGCAGAGCCCTATGCCACCCTGGCTCCTACCCAGCGACCACCTCGCCACCCAAGGCTTCCAGCAAATCCGGAATCAGCTTCCTCAGTTCTCCCGTGGCAATTGCCATGTCGGCATCAAAGTTGTCGTCCTGCGTATCGCCGGGGGCAGCCGCTGCACCTTCAAACACGGTTTCCAGAAAAGAGACCTTCTTGAGCTGCAGGGTGTCGGTCAACACAAACGACACTCGATCACTCCAGGTCAACGCTAATCGCGTGGGCACCTTTCCCATGGCAATGTGCTGGCTCACCTCTTCGGTATCGAGCGCGTGACGCGTGTAGCGCACCACGGCACGCGATTCATCGGCCGCTTTGAGCTCACACTCGCGGTCCACCGTGAAGTCGGGCGGTCCTTCCTGGGTCGAGAGCCACAAAGCCATCGCCGCGGATGGAGAGGTCTGGGTATTGACGAGCTGCACCACCAGTCCGTTGACAGCCTTGATCAGCCAGGTCATCACCTCATCGGCCTTGCCCTGGCTGCCGGCATCGGTCACCAGAATCCCCGCCGTCGGGTCCACCCACACCTGCACGCTGCCCTGCTTGGTAAAGGCCACCGGCAGCAAAGCCAGACGCGCGTCTTCGCTGATGTCGCGCCGCTCTTTCTTGCCCGGTTTGCGCCCGGTGGTGGCTTCGATGTGGTCCAACTGCTCCTGCACCTTGCGCTTGACCACCGAGGCGGGAATAACCTTGACCTCGATCATCAGCTTCATCAGCCACTGCCCACCCACCACCTCGACGAGAGCCCCATGCTCGTGTCCACGCGGCTCCACCCATCCCACCGACTTTTCCTGCGAGGCGCCACACTCGGTAAAACGTGCTTCCTCGAGCGCATCTTCCAGCGTCGCCACCACCTCGGGCCAACCCGCAGTCATGCGGTAGATCATCAAATTCTTGAACACTGCTTCCCTTTTCCAGATTGAACCACTTGCAACGGCAGGTATTGTCGGCGCAGACCGCCCAACCAACTCGCCAACTTTACAAAGATTTCATCCGCCGCAATGCTGGCGATACACGGCGTTGCCATACTTGCGATCAGGTTGATGGCGATTCCCGCCGCAGACCCCTCTCAGGAGATCACCATGAAGACAGTATTGAAAACCCTTGTCGTCACCGCCGTGCTTGCCACCACCGGTCTCGCCGTCCACGCCGCCCAACCCGATTGCATGGGGGGAATGGGTATGGGCATGGGTGGTGGCCGCCACGCGATGATGGGCGGCGATGGCCCCATGGGACACGGTGGACCCATGGGCATGCGCGGCAGAACAGACCCGGCCAAGATGGAGGCCTTTATGGCCAAGCGCGCAGAACTGCTCAAAGGCAAACTCAAAATCACGGCAGCGCAGGAAGGTGCATGGACCAGTTTCATCGCCGCCATGAAACCGCCAGCCCGCAAAGCTGAAAATCGCCCTGACCCTGCAGAACTGGCCAAGCTGACCACGCCAGAGCGCATCGACAAGATGCACGCCCTGCGCGTTCAGCACCATGCCGAGCGCAGCGGCGCGATGGAGCAGCGTGAAGCTGCCGTCAAGACGTTTTATGCCGCGCTCGCTCCCGAGCAGCAAAAGGTTTTTGATGCCGAGCATGCCCGCATGGGCGAACGACGTGGTCACTTCGGTCACGGTGGTCCAGGCCGTGGACCGGGTGCGGCCGCTCCGAAAAGCAACTAATCGCGCAATTCAGGTGAGCATTTTCTTAAGTTCGCCGCTGGCAATCAGCGCCTCCACATCGGAGGCGCCTCCCACCAGCACACCTTTCACAAACACCATCGGAAATGTGGGCCAGCCGGTCCACATTTTCAGTGCGTTGCGGCGGCGCCAGGTATTGAAATAGCTGCCGTACTCCAGGTAAGCGTAGGTCACCCCGGCATCGTCCAGCATCTTGCGTGCTTTCTTGGGCATAGGGTTGACAGCCATGCCGACAACCACCACGGCATTGGCAGCTACGGCGTCTTGTACTTCTTTCACAATGTCCTGGTGCAGCGTGGCCACCCGGTTGCGGATGGCGGGGTGGATGCTGGTTTCGCTGAGAACCGGACGGGACATGGGACAACTCCTGCTGCATGAAAGCCGCCATTATGCGCAGCTTACAGCGGGGTACACCCCCTGCTTGCCATTGACGGACATCAAGACGTTACAGTGGGGCTGGTTCTAAACTCCACACTTCATTTTCCATAGACCATGCCCTCTTTGCCGATACCCCAGCCGACAGTGCGAACGATTACCGTCATGCAACCCCTGGTCTGGCTGGTGCTGGCTTGGCGCGACATGGCGCGTTGTGGCTGGGTCAGCTTTGCGCATGGTCTGGTGCTGGCGGTTGGCGGCGGTGTCATTGCGGCCATCGCACACCAGAGATTCTGGCTGCTGGCGGGCGCACTGTCCGGGTTCATGGTCATCGCACCCGTGCTCGCAACCAGTCTTTACGCCCTGAGCCGCGCCCTGGAGCGCAATGAAGTTGCCAACTTCAGCGTCGTTCTTAAAACCTGGCTGAACTGGCAGGGCAGCCACATCAATAAATGGGGCAACGATTACTGGTGCATGTTCCAGTTCGGCGCCCTGCTAGCCTTGGCCGCCACCGGCTGGGTGATCACCTCGGCAGCGCTCATCACCCTGCTGGCACCGGTACCCATCACCGGCCCCATCGCCTTTGTGCGCCATGTGGTGCTGGCCAAAGAAGGCTGGCTGTTTGAGATCTGGCTGGCCGTAGGGGGGGTACTCGCCGCCCCCATGTTTGCCTCCAGCGTGATTGCCATGCCACTGCTACTGGACCGGCGTGTCACCCTCATGCAGGCGGTGCAGACCAGCTGGCAGGTGGTGCTGGCCAACCCCATACCCATGGCGTTCTGGGCCGCCGTCATCATGGTCTTTACCCTGTTGGGGCTGGGTTCCCTGATGCTCGGGCTGATCGCCATCATTCCCATGCTGGGCCACGCCAGCTGGTACGCCTACCGTGACCTGGTCGATGCCAGCATGCTGCCCCTGCGGGATTCAGAACCCGGCAATGCACCCAAGGCAGGTGCGTGATGTTTGGCTTTAGCGAAGAGCAGATCGCCGCCTTTGGCCTGTCCTTTGGCGTGGGCGCCTTCATGCTCTACATGCTGTTCATCATCGGCCACCTCGCCTGGGAGTCCAAGGCCGG
>CAJBVC010000477.1 GCA_903958915.1 uncultured beta proteobacterium | reverse complement strand
TGGTCGTGTACATCGTCAACAACTCCAAGGGCTGGTACGAGCGCGGTGCCGCCACAAGCAGGGCCTGAACATGACCGACATCACGATTTATCACAACCCCGCCTGCGGGACATCGCGCAACGCCCTGGCCCTGATTCGCAACAGCGGGGCAGAGCCAGAGGTCATCGAGTACCTCAAGACCCCGCCTGGCAAGGAGCGACTGCAGCAACTGATCGAGGCGATGGGTGCGGGCGCACGTGCACTGCTGCGTCAAAAGGGCACCCCGTACGATGAACTCGGCCTTAGCGACCCGAAGTGGACAGATGCGGAACTGGTTGACTTCATGGTGCAGCACCCGATTCTCATGAATCGCCCAATCGTGGTCACGCTGCTGGGCACCAAACTGTGCCGACCCAGTGAGGCCGTTTTGGACATTCTGCCAACCCCCCAGTTGGGAGCATTCACCAAGGAAGATGGCGAAGCCGTGGTCGATGCGCAGGGCAAACGGGTCTAGCCCATGCATTGCCTGAAAAAATCGTTTTGCCCCTCACATTGAAAGACTCTGACCATGAGCAACCCGAATTCCTGTTGCGCTAGCCCAAAGTCCTCCGACAACCCATCGGCGCCGATAAGTCACGACGTACATCGCAAAAACGTGCGGGAAGCGTACGCCCAGGTTGCCGTTGCAAACACTGCAGCGCAGAGCGGCGGCTGTGGCCCGAGTTGCTGCAGCACCGGCGACGAGGGCGTCATCAACACCCTCATCTCCACACGCCTTGGTTACAGCCGGGAAGATCTGGATCTGGTACCTGCAGGAGCCGACATGGGGCTCGGTTGCGGTAACCCCAAAGCCATTGCCGCACTCAAGCCGGGTGAAACGGTGGTCGACCTGGGCGCAGGCGGCGGTTTCGACTGTTTCCTGGCGGTGCGCGAGGTGGGCAGTACAGGCCGTGTGATCGGCGTCGACATGACGCCCGACATGGTGTCCAAGGCGCGCCTGAATGCAAGCAAGGGCCAGTACGACAACGTGGAGTTCCGTCTCGGGGAGATAGAGCACCTGCCGATTGCAGACGGTGTCGCCGATGTGGTGATTTCCAACTGTGTCATCAACCTGTCGCCCAACAAGCCCCAGGTGTTCAGAGATGCCTTTCGCGTGCTGAAGGCGGGGGGAAGGCTGGCAATCTCTGATGTGGTTGCAACGGCAGAACTACCCGCAGAAATGCGCAACGACGCCGGACTCATTGCTGGGTGCATGGGCAACGCATCGCTGATCGGGGACCTGGAGGCGATGATGCGCGCCGCCGGCTTTGAGCAGATCCGTATCCAGCCGAAAAACGAGTCCAGGGAATTCATCAGGGACTGGGCTCCCGGAAAGAACGTCACCGATTTTGTTGTCTCCGCCACCATCGAGGCCATCAAGCCACTGTCTGCGTGCCAGGATTCAAAAACATTGAAATGAAAATGATGAACGCTTGACCGCTATGCCCCGCTGCTAATCGGAGTACGTCAAGATGGTGTACCTTCCGCTTGATCGACATTCATGATGAAAATAGCTCCGATTCGCGCCTGCGTTGTTGTTGCATTGCTTGCTTGGGGAGTGGCTGTGCAGGCGCAGCAGGCATTCTCGTTCGTGGCTTTGGGCGATTTGCCGTATGGGTCTCCGGAAAAAGCTTATGGCCCTTACCGTGCCTTGATTGCACGCATCAACCAGGTGGAGCCCGCCTTTTCTATTCATTTGGGCGACATCAAGTCAGGGTCTACCCCGTGTAGCGACGAAGAGTATGCCAATCAGCGCGACCACTTTCAGCGCTTCAAGGGTGCGGTGGTGTACACCCCGGGCGACAACGAGTGGACCGATTGTCACCGCGCCAGCAATGGCGCTTACGACCCGCTCGAGCGATTAGCTGCCGTGCGCAAGGTCTTCTTCAATCCGGGGCAGTCGTTGGGTAGTCAGCCCATGCGTGTCGAAAGCCAGGCGCAGCGCACACCTGCGTTTGGCAGTTATCTGGAAAACTTGCGTTGGCAGCACCAAGGCGTGCAGTTCAACACGGTGCACATTGTGGGTAGCAACAACAACCTCGAAGCGCGTGACGCGGCCGCGAGTCGTGAGTTTCATGAGCGCGACGCTGCCAACGTGGCGTGGATTCAATCGGCATTTGCACAGGCAGCGGAACAACAACCCAGCCTCATCGTGTTTGCCTTTCAGGCTGATGTGTTTGCCAGTAAGAGCATGTTTGAGGACTTCCCGGGTTGGTCGGGTTTCAGAAA
Source organism: uncultured beta proteobacterium (assembly GCA_903958915.1). Taxonomy (GTDB): domain Bacteria; phylum Pseudomonadota; class Gammaproteobacteria; order Burkholderiales; family Burkholderiaceae_C; genus Allorhodoferax. Next base: position 960 of record CAJBVC010000477.1, on the reverse strand, counting down.
GTCCATCGGTGAGACCTTGTTGCCGCTGGCACAACGCTGGGGCAAGCCTGTGCTGGTGATTCATGGTGACAGTCACCAATTCAAGTTAGACCAACCCTTCAGTCTGAGCCGGCAGCCGCTACCCCATGTGACCCGTTTGATGGTGCCCGGTGCATCCGATGTGCGAGCCGTCAAAGTGACGGTGCAGCCCGGCGCGGCATTGACTTTTGAACTGATTTCGCCAGCCCCCTAAGAGGCTGGAGTCTGCCGCGCCGATGGGCACCGCGGTACCATCGCCATTCAAACTTGGAATAACGACTATCCGTCCCAACAAACTGCCCGAACTTCTGCACCTGAATTGCCCATGACCTTGCTGAACCCGTTGTTGGCGGCCTGCATGCTGACCTTGTTGGCGCCCACCCAGGGGCGGGCTGCAATTGCCCAAATTGCGGTTGCAGCCAACTTTGCCGAGTCCATCAAGGCCATCGCTGCAGTGCTGGAAAAAACCACCGGTCACACCCTGAGCGTGACGCTGGGTGCCACTGGCAAGCTCTACGCCCAAATCAAGAATGGGGCGCCATTCGATGTGCTGCTTGCCGCCAACACCGAAGTCCCCTTGGCGCTGGAAAAGGACGGCCTTGCTGCAGCGGGCAGCAGCTTCACGTATGCCAAAGGCAAACTGGTACTGTGGTCTGCCAACGCGTCCTTGGTGGACGCCAAAGGCGTGGTGCTCCAAGGCGCGGGATTTCGCAAAATCTCGTATGCCAACCCGAAAACCGCCCCATATGGCGCGGCCACCGTGCAAACCATCGACGCATTGGGGCTGACCAGCGTCTTGGTACCCAAGCTGGTGCAAGGGGAAAGCATTGGACAGGCGTTTAACTTTGTCCATACGGGAAACGCCGAGCTGGGTTTTGTGGCGCTGTCCCAGGTGCTCGAAGGTGGCAAGCTCAAAAGCGGCTCGATGTGGCTGGTACCGCA